>JBJTCL010000097.1:0-22452 GCA_046091865.1 Burkholderiaceae bacterium
CTGCTCGATGACCGCCTCGTAGAACTCGGGCTTCATCTTGCTGCCGAGCGACATCTCGGGCGCATGCTGGCTGGAGAGCACCACGGTGTCGATGCTGTGCGGCTTGCCGTCGACGTAGCGCATGGTCACCTGGCTCTTGGCATCCGGGCGCAGGAAGGGCAGGCGCCCGTCCTTGCGCAGCTGCGCCTGGCGCTCCACCAGACGGTGCGCGTAGTAGATGGGCGCGGGCATCAGCTCGGGCGTCTCGTCGCAGGCGTAGCCGAACATCAGGCCCTGGTCGCCGGCGCCAGTGTTCAGGTGGTCGTCGCTGGCGTGGTCCACGCCCTGCGCGATGTCGTTGGACTGCTTGTCGTAGCAGACCATCACCGCGCAGCCCTTGTAGTCGATGCCGAACTCGGTGTTGTCGTAGCCGATGCGCTTGAGCGTGTCGCGCGCCACCTGGATGTAGTCCACATGCGCGTTGGTGGTGATCTCGCCGGCCAGTACCACCAGGCCGGTGTTGCACAGCGTCTCGGCGGCCACGCGGCTGCGCGGGTCCTGCTGGAAGATCGCGTCAAGGATCGCGTCGGAGATCTGGTCGGCCACCTTGTCGGGATGGCCTTCGGACACGGATTCCGAGGTGAAGAGATAGTCGTTCGCCACTTCAATACACTCCTGTCGATGGTTGAAACCTGCGTCGCCGTTTCAACTGAGGAGGGCGGCGAACGCTTTAGCGGCATTTCGCGCGGCATCGCTGCTGCGCATCGCCCCGCAAGTTGTCCTTTAACTCGGCGATTGAGCTCAAAACTGTAGCATGCAAACCCTGATGCGCTGGCTGGCCGGGCTGCCGCTGTCCACGCTGCAGGGCCTGGGTGCCCTGCTGGGCTGGCTGGCCTACGCACTGTCGCCGCGCTACCGCAAGCGCCTGAAGGCCAACGTGGCGGCGGCAGGCTTTGGGCCCGAGGTGCGGCGCGAAGCCATCCGCGAGGCGGGCCGCATGGTGGCCGAGCTGCCCTGGCTGTGGTTGCGGCCGCTGGATCGCCCGCTGGGCGCACTGCTGCAATGGCACGGTGCCGACGCCATCGACGATGCGATCGCCGGCGGCCGCGGCCTGGTGCTGCTGACACCGCATCTGGGCTGCTTTGAGGTGTGCGCGCAGGCGATTGCCGAACGCTACGGCGCGCGCGTGACGCTGACGGCCATGTACCGCCCCGCTGACCAGGCCTGGCTGCGCGAGATGCAGCTGACCGCCCGCCACCGCCCGGGGCTGGCCACCGCGCCGGCGTCGATCGCCGGGGTGCGCCAGATGATCCGTGCGCTGCGCCAGGGGCAGGCGGTGGGCCTGCTCCCCGACCAGGTGCCGCCCGAAGGCATGGGCGTGTGGGCGCCCTTCTTTGGTCAGTCGGCCTACACCATGACGCTGTCCACGCGGCTGGTGCAGCAGACCGGTGCGGCGCTGCTGCTGATCTGGGCCGAGCGCTTGCCGCATGGCCGGGGCTTTGTGTTGCGGGTGGGGCCGATGGAGCCGGCGCTGCCGCTGCGGTTGTCGCCATCGCCATCGCCATCGCCATCGCTGTCGCTGTCGCCATCGCAGGCGCAAGAGGCGCCGGATGCCGACGCGCTGCAACTGGCCTGCGCCACCGCCGTCAACCAGGCGATGGAGCGCCTGATCGCGCAGCGTCCGGGCCAGTATCTGTGGGGCTACTTTCGCCACAAGCATCCGCGGCCGCAGCCGTCGGTGGCCGCAGCCGCCGTGGCCGGCGCGAAAGGGCCGCGATGAGTCGCGCGCCGCAGGATGCAGGCGCCGTGTCGGGGCACGTGGGCGCGCGCGTGCTGATCGCGCTGCTGCGCGGGTTTCAGCGCCTGCCACTAGCGCTGCAGGCCCGCATCGGATCGGCCCTGGGTGCGCTGATGTACCGCGTGGCTTCCCGCCGCCGCCGCATTGCGCTGCGCAACCTGGCGCTGTGCCTGCCCGACCTGTCGGTGGCCGAGCGCGAGCGGCTGGCGCGACAGCACTTCGGCTGGCTGATGCGCAGCTTGCTCGAGCGCGGCTTGCTGTGGTTTGCGCCCACCAGGCGGCTCAAGCGCCTGATTCAGGTGGAGGGCGACGTGGGCCTGGCCGAACGCAGCGATCGCCCGGTGATGTGGCTGGTGCCGCACTTCGTGGCGCTGGATGTGGCGGGTGTGGCCACGCAGTTGTTCCAGTCGCGCCAGGTGGCGTCGATTTACCAGACGCAAAGCAATCCGGTGTTCGACGCCGCGATGCGCGCCGGGCGCCTGCGTTTCGGGCTGGGCGAGGTGTTTGCCCGCAGCGAGCGCGCCTTGCCGCTGGTGCGCGCCGTGCGCAAGGGCGCCGCCTTCTTCAATCTGCCCGACATGGACTTTGGCGGCCGCGACGCGGCCTTTGTGCCGTTCTTTGGTGTGCCGGCCAGCACGCTGCTGGCGCCCGCACGCATGGCGCGTTCGCTGGGCATGGTGGTGCAGCCCGTCATTGCCGAAATGCTGCCGGGCGGGCAGGGCTACCGCGTGCGTTTCATGGAGCCGTGGACCGACTTTCCCGGTGATGACGATGAAGCCGCGGCCAGACGCATGAACGCATGGATCGAGCAGCGCATCCGCGAGAACCCGGCGCAGTACCTGTGGGTGCACCGGCGCTTCAAGACGCGGCCGGATGGAGAGGCGTCGCTGTATTGACGGTGGGCGCGCGGCAATGATCCGCGTTGATCGTGCGCCTTACCTACGCACCTTTCCCGGGTGCTGCCGTTCAGCCCACAGGCCGAAGCAAAAATTCGCCGATCAGCGCCGCCACCTGCTGCGGGCGCTCGTTCACGATCCAGTGGCCGGCGCCGTCGACGCGATGCAGCGTCAGGTCGTCGATGTAGTCGTGTAGGCCGTCGATCAGGCCGGGCGGCAGGGCTACGTCGTCCATGCCCCAGACCACCAGCGTGGGCACATCGATCGTCAGCATCTCGCGCGGCAGCGTCACTGCTGCCGCAGCCGCATCACCGTCCCGCGGTGGGCGCAGCGGTGAGGCGCGGTAGTAGTTGCAGCCGCCGCGCAAGCCCGCGCCGGGCGGCGAGCCCGGTGGGCCGTTCCACACCGCGCGATAGCGATCGCGCATGGTGTCGGTCAGCCACGGCGCGTTGCCTGCGCCTTGCACGGTGTTGGTGAAGAAGGGCCACAGGCGTGCGTAGTCGTGGGCGGCCAGCTTGTCTTCGGCGTCCGGGCGGACGAGAAAGTTCATGTACGCGCTGGCGGCCTGCTGCTGCGCGCTGCGCTGCAGTTCGCGCAGAAAGGTGCCCGGGTGCGGCGAATTGATGATTGCCAGACGGCGGATCGCCTGCGGATGCTGGTTGGCCAGGTTCCATGCAACCGCGCCGCCCCAGTCGTGGGCCACCAGGCATTCAATGGGCGAGCCCAGCGCATCGATCAGCCCCAGCACATCGGCCACCAGATGTTTGGGCCGGTAGGCGGCCACGTCCTGCGGCGCGGACGAGCGCTCGAAGCCGCGCAAATTGGGCGCCACGCAGCGGTAGCCCTGGGCGGCAAAGTGCAGCAGCAATTCGTCCCAGGCAAAGGCCGCCTCCGGGAAACCGTGCAGGAACAGCAGCACCGGCTGTCCGGGGGTGCCGGCCTCGCGGCAGCTCAGCGTGATGCCGTGCGGCAGCGTGATCAGCCCGGTGCGGATGCCGGGCGGCGGCTGCAGCGCGGCGGGCAGATCAGTCAGTGCTTGCATCGCGGATGTTGGCGGTGTCCGCGCCAGCGTCTGCAACGGCGCTGGTATCTGCCGGCGCGGCCAGCACGGGATCAGGCTGCGCCCAGCCCCACAGCCGCAGGGCCAGGTCGTCCACGCCCTGCTTTTTGAGGGCCGAGAACAGCATCGCCTGGCCGCCGGCACATTGCAGCTGCGCGATCGACAGCGCCTTGGCTTGTTCGCTGCGGCTGAGCTTGTCGGCCTTGGTCAGCACCACCAGGAACTTCAGGCCCTGCTCCACCCGCGGGCGGATCACCTCCAGCAGCACCTCGTCGAGCTCGGTCAGGCCCAGGCGCGGATCGCACAGCAGCACCACACCGCGCAGGTTCTCGCGCGTGACCAGATAGTTGGCCATCACTTGCTGCCAGCGCCGCTTGTCTTCTCGCGGCACTGCGGCGTAACCGTAGCCCGGCAGGTCGGCCAGCACCGCATCGGTCTGGCCCTGGCGGCCCAGCGAGAACAGGTTGATGCTCTGGGTGCGGCCCGGCGTGCGCGACGCAAAGGCCAGGCGCTTTTGCTGCGTCAGGGTGTTGATGCAGGTGGACTTGCCGGCATTGGAGCGGCCCACGAAAGCGATTTCGGGGTGGCCGTGGTCGGGCAGGAACTCCAGCCGCGGCGCGGTGATGAGAAAGCGCGCGGTGTGCATCCAGCCCAGCGCCTGCGCAGCAGGCGAGGCGGGGGCGGCGGCCCGCACCGGGGCGGGGCCCGGTGATGCCGGGCGACCCGCCCGTGGCGCACTCTTGGAATGTGGGGGACTCTTGGAGGACATGGGCGGCGCCGATAAGCTGCATTGTAGAATCCACAGGTTTTGCGCCCCTCAAAGATTCCCGCCATGAAGTTGTTTGCTCCCCTGGTGATGGCCGTGGCCCTGGCCGCGTCGGCCGGCTCCGTGCTTGCGGCCGGCGAAAAGAAAGCTGCCAAGCCCGATCTGGTGGCCGGCGAGGCCAAGTACACCGCCTTGTGCGCTGCCTGCCACGCCGCCGACGGCAACTCGGCCATCCCGGTCAACCCCAAGCTGGCCCAGCAGCACCCCGAGTACCTGGTCGAGCAGCTTCAAGAGTTCAAGTCGGGCAAGCGCGCAAACGCGATCATGCAGGGCTTTGCCTCGCAACTCAGCGACGACGACATGCGCAACATCAGCTTCTGGCTGGCCAGCAAAAAAGCCAAGCCGGGCGCCGCCAAGGACAAGGAACTGGTGGCCCTGGGCGAGCGTATTTACCGTGGTGGCATTGCCGACCGCCAGATCGCGGCCTGCGCGGGCTGCCACAGCCCCAACGGCGCCGGCATTCCGGTGCAGTACCCGCGCCTGGGCGGCCAGCACGCCGACTACACCGCGGCGCAGCTGACCGGCTTCCGCGATGGCGTTCGCAAGAACAACCTGCAGATGACGCAGGTGGCTGCCAAGCTCAACGACCGCGAGATCAAGGCCTTGGCCGATTACATCGCCGGCCTGCGCTGAGCACACCGACCTCATGCCGAAGGCGGGCGCCATGCCGTGGCTCCCGCCTTTTTTGCGCCCCTGACAACGCCGGTGGGCGCGCCGGCTCAAGCCCTGCACCGACCGCCGCCGTCACGGAGCCCGCGATGCCGTCAATGACTCTGCTGCACCGCTAAGCTAGCCGCCAGATTTCGCCACGCCGACCCAGACCTCCATGAGCGTTTCGACCCAGGGCCTGCGCCTGAACACCGCCTCCGACCGCCTGCGCAGCGCGGTCGAGGTGCTGTCGTCGATGCGCTTTGCGATCTCGCTGCTCAGCGTGATCTGCATCGCGTCGGTGATCGGCACGGTGCTCAAGCAGCACGAGCCGGTCAACAACTATGTCAACCAGTTCGGGCCGTTCTGGGCCGACCTGTTTTTGGCGATCAAGCTCAATGCGGTCTACAGCGCCTGGTGGTTCCTGCTGATCCTGGCCTTCCTCGTCATCAGCACCTCGCTGTGCATCGCGCGCAACACGCCCAAGATCCTGTCGGACCTGCGCACCTACAAGGAGAACGTGCGCGAGCAAAGCCTCAAGGCCTTTCACCATCGCGCCGAATCGGCCCTGCCGGCCGAGGCGCCGGAGGCGGCGGCGCAGCGCATCGGACAGACGCTGGCGGCTTCGGGCTGGAAGGTCAAGCTGCAGTCGCGCCAGACGGCCGAGGGGCAGGGATGGATGGTGGCGGCCAAGGCGGGGGCGGTCAACAAGATCGGCTACCTGGCGGCGCACAGCGCGATCGTGCTTGTGTGCATCGGCGGACTGCTCGACGGCGACCTGATCGTGCGCGCGCAGATGGTCTTCAACGGCAAGAGCACATTCAGCGGCGGCGGACTGATCGCCGAGGTGCCGCCCGAGCACCGGCTGTCGGCCAGCAACCCCACCTTCCGCGGCAACCTGCTGGTGGCCGAGGGCATGCAGTCGGGCACCGCCATCCTCAACCAGTCCGACGGCGTGCTGCTGCAGGAGCTGCCCTTTCAGATCGAACTCAAGAAGTTCATCGTGGAGCATTACTCCACCGGCATGCCCAAGCTGTTTGCCAGCGAGATCATCATCCACGACAACGCCACCGGCGACAAGATCCCCGCCCGTGTGGAGGTGAACCACCCGGCGCGGCATCGCGACATCGAGATCTACCAGTCTAGCTTTGACGATGGCGGCTCCAGCGTCACGTTGCGTGCGGTGCCGATGACGCCGGGAGCCAGCAAGCCGTTTGAGGTGACCGGCACGGTGGGCTCGTCCACCGAGCTCACCAAGGGCGATGGCGCCACGGCCGAAAAGCTCACGCTCGAGTTCACCGGCCTGCGCGTGATCAACGTCGAGAACTTTGCCGCCATGGGCAGCGCCTCGGGCGCCGACCCGCGCCGCGTTGATCTGCGCGAATCGATCGAATCGCGCCTGGGGGCGGCCAACAAGACAGTGACCAAGAAGGAGCTGCGAAACGTCGGCCCCAGCGTGACCTACAAGCTGCGCGACGCTGCCGGCCAGGCGCGCGAGTACCACAACTACATGCTGCCGGTGGACATGGGCGAGGGCGTGCCGGTGTTCCTGCTGGGCCTGCGCGAGACACCGGCCGAGAGCTTCCGCTACCTGCGGCTGCCGGCCGACGAGCAAGGCGAGCTCGACGGTTTTGTGCGGCTGCGCGAGGCGCTGGCCGACCCGGCGATGCGCGATCTGGCGGTGCGCCGCTACGCCGCGCGCGCCACCGATGCCGCGCGCCCCGAACTGGGCCAGCAGCTGCAGGCGTCGGCCGCGCGGGCCTTGTCGCTGTTTGCCGGCGCCGAGGTGGCGCCCAAGGGCGGTGCACCGGTGTCCGGGCTGCAGGCCATCTCGGACTTCATGGAAGCCAATGTGCCCGACGCCGAGCGCGCACGCGCCGGCGAGGTGCTGGTGCGCATCCTCAACGGCAGCCTGTTCGAGTTGCTGCAGCTCAGCCGCGAGCGCGCAGGCCTCAAGCCGCTGGAGCCCAACGAGCGCACCCAGGCCTTCATGAGCCAGGCCGTGCTGGGTCTGTCCGACATCAGCCTGTACCCGGCGCCGATGGCGCTCAAGCTCAAGGACTTCACGCAGGTGCAGGCCAGCGTGTTCCAGGTGGCGCGTGCCCCTGGCCGCAACATCGTTTATCTGGGCTGCGCATTGCTCATCCTCGGCATTTTTGCGATGCTTTACGTGCGCGAGCGGCGGCTGTGGGTGTGGCTGGCACCGGCAGGCGGCGGCGCGCAGGCGCGCATGGCGCTGTCCACCAACCGCAAGACCCTGGACGCCGACAAGGAGTTCGACATGCTCAAGACCCGTCTGATCGGCGCTGCCGCCGGGGTCCCGACCGCCGCTTCCATCGGAATCACGCGATGAACACTGCCACCATCACGCTCCATCCTGGCTTTCTGGCGCGCCGCAGCGTCTTTGACTGGCTGTTTGCCGTACTGCTGGCCGCAGGGGCAGCCTTTGCCTTCGTGCGCTATTCGCAGCACATGGATGTGTACGAAAAGGCCATCCTGATCGGCACCGTGCCCGCGGCCGCATGGCTGGGCTGGTTCTGGAGGCCGCTGCGCACGCTGATGCTGGTGTGCGCCGCGCTGTCGCTGGGCGCGATCGCGCTGTACCAGGGCCAACTGGCACGCGCGGACGAGGCTTTCCTGCTCAAGTACTTCCTGTCCAGCCAGTCGGCCATCCTGTGGATGAGCATGCTGTTTTTCATCAGCACCGCGTTTTACTGGCTGGGCATGTTCGTGCGCGGCCAGGCCGACGCGATGGAAATGCTGGGCTCGCGCATCGCCTGGGTGGCGGTGACGGCGGCGCTGGTGGGCACGCTGGTGCGCTGGTACGAGAGCTACCTGATCGGCCCGGACATCGGCCACATTCCGGTGAGCAACCTGTACGAAGTGTTCGTGCTGTTTTGCTGGATGACGGCGCTGTTCTACCTGTACTTCGAGGCGCAGTACCGCACCCGTGCGCTGGGCGCGTTTGTGATGCTGGTGGTCAGTGCGGCGGTGGGCTTTTTGCTTTGGTACACGGTGGTGCGCGAGGCGCACGAGATCCAGCCGCTGGTGCCCGCCCTCAAAAGCTGGTGGATGAAGCTGCATGTGCCGGCCAACTTCGTGGGTTACGGCACCTTTGCGCTGGCGGCCATGGTGGCCTTTGCCTACCTGATCCAGCAGCAGGCGAATGAGACGCGCTGGTGGAAGCTTGCGCCGTTGTGGCTGCTGGGCGTGGTGCTGTGCTTCGAGCCCATCGTGTTCCGCAAGAGCACCGAGAGCATGAGCAACTACTGGGCGGTGTACTTCGGCGTGTCGGCGCTGATCGTGGCCGGCATCATCGCCGCGCGTCGCCGCATTGCCGCGCGCCTGCCCGCGCCCGAAGTGCTGGACGACGTGATGTACAAGGCCATCGCGGTGGGCTTTGCCTTCTTCACTATCGCCACCGTGCTGGGTGCGCTGTGGGCGGCCGAAGCCTGGGGCGGCTACTGGAGCTGGGACCCCAAGGAAACCTGGGCCCTGATCGTGTGGCTCAACTACGCGGCCTGGCTGCACATGCGCCTGATGAAGGGCCTGCGCGGCACGGTGTCGGCCTGGTGGGCGCTGGTGGGCCTGGCCATCACCACCTTTGCCTTCCTCGGCGTGAACATGTTCCTGTCGGGGCTGCACAGCTACGGCAACCTTTGAGCCCTTCCACACAGGTCACACCATCCACACCATGCTGATCCGCACCCACGACAACGGCGTTCAACATCCGCGGCCCAGCGAGATCACGCCGCGCGCGGCCTACGACAACCGCCGCGAGATGATGAAAAAGCTGGCTGCGGGCGCCGCCGGCACGGCACTGGCAGCCTGGGCCGCGCGCGATGCGCTGGCCAGCACGCCGCCTGCGGGCAAGCTGGCGGCGCTGCCCGGCGGGCGCAGCAGCGTGGCCGGTGCGTACACCATGGAAAAGCTCACCGACTACAAGGACGCGAGCACCTACAACAACTTCTACGAGTTCGGCACCGACAAGGCCGACCCGGCGCGCAATGCTCACACCCTGAAGACCCGCCCGTGGACGGTGGAGATCGAGGGCCTGGTCAAAAAGCCGCAGACGCTGGGCATCGACGACCTGCTCAAGCTATCGGCACAGGAAGAGCGCATCTACCGGCTGCGCTGCGTCGAGGGCTGGTCGATGGTGATCCCGTGGGTGGGCTACTCGCTGGGCGAACTGATCAAGCGGGTGGAGCCGCTGGGCAGTGCGAAGTACGTGGAGTTCCACACCCTGGCCGACCGCAGGACCATGCCCTATGTGGGCTCGCCGGTGCTCGAGTGGCCGTACGTGGAAGGACTGCGGCTCGATGAGGCGCAGCATCCGCTGACGCTGCTGACCTTTGGCATGTACGGCGAGGTGCTGCCCAACCAGAACGGCGCGCCGGTGCGCATCGTGGTGCCCTGGAAGTACGGCTTCAAGAGCGGCAAGAGCATCGTCAAGATCCGCTTCACCGACAAGGAGCCGCGTACTGCCTGGGTGAAGTCGGCGCCGCAGGAATACGGCTTTTATTCCAACGTGAACCCCGACGTGAGCCATCCGCGCTGGAGCCAGGCCACCGAGCGCCGCATCGGCGACGACGGCGGACTGTTCGCCAAGAAGCGCAAGACGCTGATGTTCAACGGTTACGAACCCCAGGTGGGGCAGATGTACGCCGGCATGGACCTCAAGAAGTTCTATTGAACGCCCAGCTGCTGCTGCATCCGCTGGCCAAGCCGCTGGTGTTTGCGGTGGCCATCGGCCCCTTTGCCTGGCTGGTGTGGGGCGCGTTCACCGATGCGCTGGGCCCTAACCCGGCCGAGACGCTGATCCGCTCCACCGGCGAGATGGCGCTGCGCCTACTGTGCGTCACCCTGGCGGTGACGCCGTTGCGCCTGATGTCCGGGCTGCCCGCGCTGGCGCGCTTTCGGCGCATGCTGGGGCTGTTCACGTTCTTTTACGCCGCGGTGCACCTGCTGGCCTACAGCGCCTTCGACATGGAGTTTGTGCTGGCCGATATCGCTGCCGACATCGTCAAGCGGCCCTTCATCCTGGTGGGCATGCTGTCGTTCGTGCTGCTGCTGCCGCTGGCGCTGACCTCGTTCAACCGCGCCATCCGTGCGATGGGCGCAGCGCGCTGGCAACGGCTGCACCGGGCGGTGTACCTGATTGCACCGCTGGCGGTGCTGCACTTTTTCTGGATGCGCGCCGGCAAGAACGACTTTGCCGAGGTGGCCGTCTACGGCGGCATCCTCGCGTTGCTGCTGGGCTGGCGCCTGTGGCGCCGCGTCACAGGGTCCGCTCGCCCCGCACCTGGTCGCTGAGGGTTTCGCGCGCGCGGATCAGGTGCGCGCGGCTCCCATCGACCAGCACCTCGGCCGCGCGGCCGCGGCTGTTGTAGTTGCTCGCCATGCTCATGCAGTAGGCGCCCGCCGACAGCACCGCCAGCAGGTCGCCTTGCTGGATCGCCAGTTCGCGGTCGTGGCCGATCCAGTCGCCGCTTTCGCACACCGGACCCACCACTTCCCAGGTGCTGTGTGTGCCTGAAGGATGTGCTTCGCGCAGCGGCACGATGGCGTGCCAGGCCTCGTACATCGCCGGACGCGGCAGGTCGTTCATCGCGGCATCGACCACGCAAAAGTTCTTTTCCTCACCGGGCTTGAGGTACAGCACCTCGGTGATGCACACCCCCGCGTTGCCCACCAGCGAGCGTCCGGGTTCGATCATCAGCAGGCGGTCGCCATAGCCCCGCGCATCGAGCTTGGCCAGCAGCAGTTGCCACAGCGCGTCGGCCGCCGGGGGCGTGTCACCGCGGTAGTTGATGCCCAGGCCGCCGCCAAAGTCGATGTGCTCGATGGGGATGCCAGCCGCCTCGATCGCATCGACCAAGTCCAGTACGCGGTCCATCGCATCCAGGTAGGGCTCGGCCTCGGTGATCTGCGAGCCGATGTGGCAGTCGATGCCCACCACCTTGAGCCCTGGCAGCGATGCCGCGCGGCGGTAGGTGGCCAGCGCACGCTCGTGGGTCACCCCGAACTTGTTGCCCGTGAGGCCGGTGGAGATGTACGGATGCGTCTTGGGGTCGACGTTCGGATTGACGCGGATGCTGACCGGCGCGGTGCGGCCCAGGCCCTGCGCCACCTCGCTCAGCACCTCGAGCTCGGCCTCGCTCTCGACGTTGAAGCAGCCGATGCCCGCCTGCAGTGCGCGCTGCATCTCGGCGCGGGTTTTGCCGACGCCCGAGAAGATCACCTTGGCCGGGTTCCCGCCCGCGGCGATCACGCGCTCGAGTTCGCCGCCCGAGACGATGTCGAAGCCGCAGCCGGCCTGCGCGAACACCTGCAGCACGCCCAGGCTGGAGTTGGCCTTCATCGCGTAGCAGATCTGCGAACGACGCCCGGCAAAGCCGCGCTGGTAGGCCGCCAGCGCATCCAGCATGGATGCCTTGGAGTACACGAACAGGGGCGTGCCGAACTCGCGCGCCAGGTCGGCCAGCGCCACCTGCTCGACATGCAGTTGCGCTGCATCCCTGTGCGCTGCATCCCTGTGCGCGGCATCCGGCGCAGGGTTCGCCGCAGAACCGGTGGTCGTGGCGCTGGCAGACGCAACTCGGTACGCCACATGCGGGTGGCCGGGCAGGGGGGTGGTCATGAACGGGTCAGGGTTGGGGTCGCTGCGGGCTGCGCGGCTGCCCGGGCGTGAGCGTCTCGGGCAGCGTGGCGCGCTGCGCGGCAGCGGGATCGGTGGGCAGCACCAGCGGGCCCTTTTGGCCACAGCCGGCCAGCAGGGCCAGAGCGCACAAGCCTGATGCCAGCAGGGCGGCTCGCCACAGGGGCGCCGCCGCGACACGGGGGCTGCATAGAATCGCGGCTCGCTTGCGCATGGGGCAAATTGTAATGACCGACCTCGAATACATGGACCACGCCGAAGCGCTGCTGAGCCGGGTGGAAGCGGCGTGCGACCGCATCAACGAGGCCACCGACGCCGACATCGACACCCAGCGCGTGGGTGGCATGATCACGCTGACCTTCAGCAACCGCTCGCAGATCATCATCAACCTGCAAAAGCCGCTGCACGAGGTATGGATGGCCGCACGCGCGGGCGGATTTCATTACCGCTTTGATGGCGTGGCCTGGCAGGACACCAAGGGCCAGGGCGAGTTTCTGGCGCATCTGAGCCGCTACGCCAGCGAACAGGCGGGGCAGGCACTGGACTTCGACCGCGCCTGAAGCGGCGCGCTCGGCGCCCGCGCAGCGCAGCACGCGGCGCTTAGCCTGAGCCTCCGAAGCCCCGCCCCCAACGCGCTTCCTTCAGTTGCGGAACAGATCGAGGATGCTGCGGCGCTCGTCGGCGCTGGGCAAGCCCACCCGCGCGCCGTCGCTGCCTTTGCTGTCGCCCAGCGTGGTGACGCCGCCGCCACGCGCGAACTCGTCGTAGTACCACTCGCCGCCCACGTTCACCACGCCCTCGGGCGGTGCAGGCTCGGCCACCGGCACGCCCTTGAGCGCGGTCTGCATGAAGCTGATCCACACCGGCAGGCTCAGGCCGCCACCGGTTTCGCGGTCGCCCAGCGAGCGCGGGTTGTCGTAGCCCATCCACACCACGGCCACGTTGGTGGGGTGGTAGCCCGCAAACCAGGTGTCGATGGAATCGTTGGTGGTGCCGGTCTTGCCGTACAGGTCGGGCCGCTGCAGCGTGGCCTGCGCGCGTGCGGCGGTACCCGAGCGGGTGATCTCCTGCAGCAGGCGCTGCATCACGAAGGCATTGCGCGGCGCGATGGCGCGCACCGCATCGTCGAGCTGCGGTGGCTCCACCTGCACCAGCGGCTTGCCCTTCTGGTCGGTGATGCGGGTGATGATCCACGGGCTGATGCGATAGCCGCCATTGGCAAACACCGCATAGCCCGCCGCCATCTGCATCGGCGTGACCGAGCCGGCGCCCAGCGCCATCGTCAGGTAGGGCGGGTGCTTGTCGGCCTCGAAGCCGAAACGGGTGATCCAGTTCTGTGCGTTCTGCGTGCCCACCGACTGCAGCACGCGGATCGACACCATGTTCTTGGACTTGGCCAGTGCGGTGTGCAGTGGCATCGGGCCCTCGAACTTGCCGTCGTAGTTCTTGGGTTCCCAAGGCTGCCCGCCGGTGACGCTGGCGTCAAAGAACAAGGGCGAATCGGGCACCATGGTGGTGGCGGTGAAGCCCTTTTCGAGCGCGGCCGAATAGATGAACGGCTTGAAGCTCGAGCCCGGCTGGCGCCAAGCCTGCGTGACGTGGTTGAACTTGTTCTTGACGAAGTCAAAGCCGCCCACCATCGCACGCACCGCGCCGTCGCGCGGGTCGAGCGCAACAAAGGCGCCTTCCACTTCGGGCAGCTGGGTGATCTCCCAGCCGCCCTTGGGCAACTGCACCACGCGGATCACCGCCCCGGGGCGGATCTTGATCTTGGGCGGCGCGTTGGGCTGCAGGCCCGATTGCGCAGGCTTGAGGCCCTCGCCGGTGATCTCGATCTGCTCGCCGTTGCCGCGCACCGCCACGATCTTGCGGGGGTCGGCCTTGAGCACCACCGCCGACATCACGTCGCCGTTGTCGGGCCGCTCGGCCAGCGCGTCGTCGATCGCGTCGTCCATCGCCTTGGCGTCTGCCGGCAGGTCGATGAACTTCTCGGGGCCGCGGTAGATCTGGCGGCGCTCGTAGTCCATGATGCCGCGGCGCAGCGCCTTGTAGGCGGCATCCTGCTGCTCGGCCTTGACGGTGGTGTAAACGTTCAGGCCGCGGATGTAGGTGTCGTCGCCATACTGCGCAAACACCAGCTGGCGCACCGTTTCGGCCACGTATTCGGCGTGGATGCGGTTGTCGTCGTTGCCGGCACGGATCTTCAGCAGCTGCTTCTTGGCGGCTTCGGCCTGCGCGGCGGTGATGAAGCCGTTTTCTTCCATGCGGTCGATGATGTGCAGCTGCCGCGAGCGCGCCCGCTTGGGGTTGCTCACCGGGTTGTAGGCCGACGGTGCCTTGGGCAGGCCGGCCAGCATCGCGGCCTCGGCCACCGTCACCTCCTGCAGCGGTTTGCCAAAGTAGGTTTCGGACGCGGCGGCAAAGCCGTAGGCGCGCTGACCCAGAAAGATCTGGTTCATGTAGATCTCAAGGATCTGGTCTTTGGTCAGCAGGTGCTCGAGCTTGAAGGTCAGCAGGATCTCGTAGATCTTGCGGGTGAAGGTTTTTTCGGAGCTCAGGTACACATTGCGCGCCACCTGCATGGTGATGGTTGACGCGCCCTGGCTCTTCAAGCGCCCCACGTTGGCCAGGCCCGCGCGCACCACACCTACATAGTCCACGCCGCCGTGCTGATAAAAGCGCGAGTCCTCGATGGCCAGCACCGCGTCCTTCATCACCTTGGGGATCTGGCCGATGGGTGTGAGGCTGCGGCGCTCCTCGCCAAATTCGCCCAGCAGCACGCCTTCGGCCGAGTAGATGCGCAGCGGCAGCTTGGGGCGGTAGTCGGAGATGTCGGCGATGTCGGGCAGGTTGGGATAGGCCACCGCCAGCGCCAGCGCCACCACCATCACCAGCGCCAGGGCGCCGGCCAGCCCCAGCCCCACGGCCCAGGCCAACAAGCGCCACACCCATTGCAGGCCCTTGGGTTGGGTCGGGGAAGACGCTTCGGAAGGGGCTGAAGGGGCTGGCATACAACGCCGTGGTGACGCGGTGGGGGCGCTTTGAAAGAGCGATGGACGCGCTGTGGTGCGGTCGCCCGCGGGAAGGGGGCGGTGCAGGGCGGCCGTGAGCCGAAATTATATGAACGCGGCCGTCAAGCCACGATGTCAAGCCAACCGTCAGGTTTTGACAACGCTGACCACAGCACGCGTGTGCAAACCCGAGTAAGTTGCAAGGACCCTGCTAACATGCGTTCGCTCACGCATACAGTCTGAAATACATCGCGACCTTGACCTGACGCATCGGGGCGTCGGGGGTTGCGGGACACGCACGAGGGACACCGTTTTGTTGAGCCGCCTCCTCAGTCGTCAGCCGGCTCCGTTGATCGGACTGGATATCAGTTCATCCAGCGTCAAGCTGGTCGAACTCGGTCGCGACCGCTGCGTGGCGGCGAATTCGCCCATCACCATCACCGCGGTGGACAGTTTGGGCTTGACCTCCACGCACACCCTGACCATCACTGATACAGGGGTTGCCTGCCCTTGAGTGTGTTGGCCCTCATCGGCCTCCCCGGCTCCGGCAAAACCACCGTCGGCCGGCAAGTCGCCAAGAAGCTGGGCCTGCCATTCATCGACTGTGACACCGTCGCCGAAGAGCGGCTGGGTTGCAGCATCCGGGCCTACTTCGAGCAGGCGGGCGAGGATCGATTTCGCGATCTTGAAGAGTCGCTGATCGATGAACTCACGCAGCGCGGCGAGGGCGTGCTGTCAACCGGGGGGGGCTCCGTGCTGCGGGCCATCAATCGCCAGCGCCTGCGCGAGCGCACGCATGTGTTCTATCTGCGATCGACCCCCGAGGTGTTGATCCATCGGCTGCAGCGCGACACGCAGCGGCCACTGCTGCAGGTGGCCGATCCGCTTGCCCGACTGCGCGAACTGTTTGCCGTGCGCGACCCGCTTTATCTGGAAACCGCCCATACCGTGATCGAGACCGGGCGTCCTTCGGTGCAGGCCTTGGTGCGTCAGGTGCTGGAGCGCTGGGAGTCGCTTCCGCGCCAGGCTTGACGCGTCTTGCACGCGGCAGGCGCAAGGCCATTCGCCGTTGACGGAACGGCAGGCTTGCCGGCACACGCCGCTTACACTCTGATCAGTGCGCCCACAGCGGCGATCGCGCAATCCCATGGCCGCCCACACCGTTTCCATCGCGCTAGCCGAGCGCAGCTACCCCATCCTGATCGGCCCCAGCCTGCTGGACGAACCGTCGACATGGCACGGCCTGCCGCGCTCCAACGCAGCGATGATCGTCACCAACAGCACCGTGGCGCCGCTGTACGCCGCCCGGTTGCAGGCGGCCATCGCCAAACAGCATCCGGTGGTGCATCAGGTGGTGCTGCCCGACGGCGAGGCGCACAAGGATTGGGCCTCGCTCAACGCCATTTTTGATGCACTGTTGACGCACCACTGCGACCGCAAGTCGGTGTTGTACGCCCTGGGCGGCGGTGTGGTGGGCGATATGACGGGCTTTGCCGCGGCCTGCTACATGCGCGGCGTGCCCTTCGTGCAGGTGCCGACCACGCTGCTCGCGCAGGTCGATTCATCGGTGGGGGGCAAGACCGCCATCAACCACCCGCAGGGCAAGAACATGATCGGCGCGTTCTACCAGCCGCTGCGTGTGGTGTGCGATCTGGACACCCTGGCCACGCTGCCTGCGCGCGAGCTGAGCGCGGGCTTGGCCGAAGTGATCAAGTACGGCCCGATCGCCGACATGAAGTTTCTCGACTGGATCGAAGCCCACATCACTACACTGGTGGCGCGCGATGTCGATGCGCTGGCCCATGCAGTGCAGCGCAGCTGCGAGATCAAGGCCGAGGTTGTGGGGGTGGACGAGCGCGAAAGCGGCTTGCGCGCCATCCTCAATTTCGGTCATACCTTCGGTCATGCGATCGAGGCGGGCATGGGCTACGGCGAATGGCTGCACGGCGAGGCCGTGGGCTGCGGCATGGTGATGGCCGCCCATTTGTCGAAGCGCTTGGGCCATGTGGATGCAGCCTTCGTCGAGCGACTGACGCGCCTGATCGCCGCGGCGGGCCTGCCCATATGCGGTCCCCGCCTGGGTGCCGACCGCTACCTGGAGCTGATGCGCGTGGACAAAAAGGCCGAGGCCGGCGAGATCCGCTTTGTGGTCATCGAGCAGCCCGGGCGCGCGGTGCTGAAGGGCGCGCCCGATGCGCTGGTGCGCGAGGTGATCGAACACTGCTGCGCATGACGCTGGCGCCCAGTGCCTGCGACCCGGCCCGTTCGCGAGGGCGACTGCGTCCTGAGCCGAGCGCGCCCACGCGCAACGCCTTCCAGCGCGACCGCGACCGCATCGTTCACTCCACCGCCTTCCGGCGCCTGGTCTACAAGACACAGGTGTTCCTGAACCACGAGGGCGACCTGTTTCGCACCC
Organism: Burkholderiaceae bacterium; assembly: GCA_046091865.1. Taxonomy (GTDB): domain Bacteria; phylum Pseudomonadota; class Gammaproteobacteria; order Burkholderiales; family Burkholderiaceae_C; genus JBDLRH01. The sequence continues at coordinate 17,293 of JBJTCL010000097.1, forward strand.
GCCTCACGCACTCTTTGGAGGTGGCGCAACTGGGCCGGTCCATCGCGCGATCGCTGGGCCTGAACGAGGACCTGGTGGAGGCCATCGCACTGGCGCACGACCTCGGCCACACGCCGTTTGGCCACGCGGGACAAGACGCGCTGAACGATTGCATGCAGGGCCACGGCGGCTTCGAGCACAACCTGCAGAGCCTGCGCGTGGTGGACACGCTGGAGGAGCGCTACCCCGAGCACGACGGCCTGAACCTGACGTTTGAGACGCGCGAGGGCATCCTCAAGCACTGCTCGCGCCGCAACGCCGAGGCGATCGAGGCGCGGGAGCCCAACGGCGTGGGGCGCCGGTTTCTGGATGGCACACAGCCCAGCCTGGAGGCGCAGCTGTGCAATCTGGCCGACGAGATTGCCTACAACGCACACGACATCGACGATGGCGTGCGCTCGGGTTTGCTGCAGCCCGAGCAACTGGCCGATGTGCCGCTGTTCGAAGCATTTCGGCGCGAGGTGCTGCGCGACCATCCCCAGCTGCAGGGCCGCCGCGTGCTGTACGAAACCATCCGCCGCATGCTGAGCGCGCAGGTGTATGACGTCATCGACGCCACGCGTGCTGCGCTGGCCGACGCAGCGCCGGCGGATGCCGATGCCGCGCGCCGCTGCGGCCCGCTGCTGCGCTTTTCGGATGTGATGCGCGCGCAGTCCACCGCGCTCAAGCGCTTCCTGTTCGCCAACCTGTACCGCCACGAACAGGTGGTGCAGACCACGCTGCAGGCGCAGCAGGTGGTGCGCGAACTGTTCGCGCTGTACCTGCAGCAGCCGGGTGAGATGCAAACCGGCTTTGCCGCCCGCGCCCAGGCCGCCGGCGACGCATCCGCCGCGGCTCGCTCGGTGGCCGACTACATCGCCGGCATGACCGACCGCTTTGCCGCGCGCGAGCACGAGCGCCTGACGGGCCAGCGCCTGTGGCTGGTGCACGCGGTATGAGTGAACCTCATCGATCGCGCGCCTTCGGCATCGATCCGTCGGTGCTGGTGGTGCTGGCCGGTGTCAGCGCGGCGCTGCATGTGGGCAAGCTGCCGCCGGCCATTCCGGTGTTGCGTGATGCGCTGGGCATCACGCTGGTGCAGGCGGGCTTTTTGCTGTCACTGGTGCAACTGGCGGGCATGACGCTGGGCCTGCTGGTGGGTGTGATGGCCGACGGCGTGGGCCTGAAGCGCACATTGATCGCTGGCCTCGCGCTGCTGTCTGCCGCCAGTGCGATGGGTGCTGCCGCCATGGATGCATCGTCCTTGCTGGCGTGGCGCGCGGTGGAGGGCGCAGGCTTTCTGCTGGCGTCGCTGCCGGGGCCAGCGCTGATCCGGCGCCTGGTTGAGCCCGCACGACTTCATGCGCGGCTGGGCCTGTGGGGCACCTACATGCCCCTGGGCACGGCGCTGGCGCTGTTGCTGGGGCCGCTGGCGATCGCGGCTTGGGGCTGGCCGGCGTGGTGGGGGTCGCTCTCGGCGCTGTCGGCCCTGATGGCGCTGGCGCTTGCGTGGGCCTTGCCGGCGGACGTGCGTGCGGCGCATCCGCAGCCGATGCAGGCACAGCCGGCTTCAACGTCGCCCACTGACACGGAGCGCTGGTGGCAACGCCTTGCGCAGACGCTGCTGCATCGCGGGCCGTGGCTGGTGGCCTTGGCCTTTGCGGTGTATTCGGCGCAATGGCTGGCGGTGATCGGATTTTTGCCGTCGATCTATGCACAGGCGGGCGTGGCGGCTGCGCAAGCCGGTGTGCTGACGGCGCTGGCCGCAGCGGTCAACATGCTGGGCAACCTGATGTCAGGGCGCTTGCTGCAACGCGGCTTTGCGCCGCGGCAGACGATGACGCTGGGCTTCGTGGCGATGGCGCTGGGCGCCTTGCTGGCCTTTGCAGAATTGGGGCAGGGCGCAGCGTGGCGCTATCTGGGCGTGATTCTGTTCTCCACCATCGGTGGATTGATCCCGGGCACGCTGTTTTCCACCGCGGTGCGGTTGGCGCCCGGCGAGCGCACCGTATCGTCGACGGTGGGCTTCATGCAGCAGCTGTCGGCGCTGGGTCAGTTCACCGGGCCACCGGTGGTGGCGTGGGTGGCCTCGCGCGTTGGCGGCTGGCAATGGACCTGGGCCGTCACCGGCGCGTTGGCGCTGCTCGGCCTGCTGCTCACGCAGGTGATCCACGCAGAGTTGCACAGGCGCTCGGTACACTGAAAATGCGGCACCCGACGCCGCAAACGACTGAACCCGGACCCGCGCACCCCCCATGTCCCTGACGCCCGTTGACGACGCCACGGTGAAGGCACGCACCCTGCGCTGGATGGAGCGCGCGGTGATCGGCCTGAACCTGTGCCCATTCGCCAAGGCGGTGCATGCCAAGGGCCAGGTGCATGTGGCCGTCAGCCGCTCAACGCAGATTCAGGGCTTGCTGGACGACGTGGCGCGCGAGTTGCGCGAGCTGCTTGCACTGGATGCGTCGGTGCGTGACACCACGCTGCTGGTGCTGCCCCATGCGCTGGCTGACTTTCTGGACTTCAACGATTTCCTCGATCCTGCCGAAGCCTTGCTGCACGACATGGATCTGGAGGGCGTGATCCAGCTCGCGAGCTTTCATCCGCAGTACCAGTTTGCGGGCACCGAGCCGGATGACATCACCAATTTCAGCAACCGGTCGCCGTACCCGACGCTGCACCTGCTGCGTGAAGACAGCATCGAGCGTGCGGTGGAGTCGTTCCCAGACCCGGAGGCGATCTTCGGCGCGAACATGGCCACGCTCACGCGCTTGGGGGTGGAGGGCTGGTCGCAACTCGATGTCGGCCCTGCGAGGGATGATGAAAAAGCCGCGTGATCCTGCACCGCGCAGCCAGCCCGAGGAGGCCGTGCGCGCGCAACTGGAGGGCCTGCGCCCCGGGCAGTCGCTGGCGCTGCTGAAGGAACTGCACATCCTCACCCGCGAGGGCCGCATCAACCAGGACTCGCGGCGCAAGCTCAAGCAGGTGATGCATCTGGCGCACTTCATCGAGGAGATGCTGGCCGAACTGCCCGCCGACGCCGACTTCACCCTGGTGGACCACGGAGCGGGCAAGTCTTACCTTGGCTTTGTGCTGTACGACCTGATCTGCCGGCCGCAGGGGCGCGGGCATGTGGTGGGCATCGAGACGCGCGCCGATCTGGTGCAGCGCTCGGCCGATCTGGCGCATCGCCTCGGCTTTGATCGCATGCGCTTTCTGCACCTGGCGGCAGCCGATGCGGCCGCGTCGCCCGAGTTGCCTGCGCAGGTGGAGATGGTGACCGCGCTGCACGCCTGCGACACCGCCACCGACGACGCGATCGACTTTGCGCTGCGCAAGCAGTCGCGCTTCATGGCGCTGGTGCCCTGCTGCCAGGCCGAGCTGGCGTCGCACCTGCGCGCGGGCAAGGCGGTGTCGCTGGCGCGTACGCCGCTGGCCGAACTGTGGCGCCATCCGCTGCACACCCGCGAGGTGGGCAGCCAGCTCACCAACGTGCTGCGCTGCCTGTACCTGGAGGCGATGGGCTATCAGGTGACGGTGACCGAGCTCGTGGGGTGGGAGCACAGCATGAAGAACGAACTGATCCTGGCGCGACGCACTGGCCAGCGCAAACGCGCGGCGGCCGAGCGTCTGCGCGCCCTGCTCGCCGAGTTCGGACTTTCGGATTTAATTGGGGTCAGATTCCAATTAATCGCCTCCTCCGAATGGCCCGACTCCCCCGGCTCACCGTCACCGGCTATCCCCACCATGTGATCCTGCGCGGCAACAACCAGCAGGACATCTTCATCGACGCGCGTGACCGCGAGCGCATGCTGGCGCTGCTGCAGGATCACGCCGACAAGGCTGGCGTGGAAGTGCACGCTTACGTCCTGATGAGCAACCACCTGCACCTGCTGCTCACGCCCCGTCAGGACGGCGCCCTGCCGCAGTTGATGCAGGCGGTGGGCCGCGCCTACGTGCTGTACTTCAACAAGCGCCATGGCCGCACCGGCACCCTGTGGGAGGGCCGCTACCGCTCGACGCTGATCGAGTCCGAGCGCTACCTGCTGGCGTGCATGGTCTACATCGACCTCAACCCGGTGCGCGCGGGCATGGTGGCCGACGCCGCCGACCATCCGTGGTCCAGCCATGCGCACTACCTGGGGCGGCTCATCGACCGGCTGGTCACCCCGCATCCGCTGTACTGGGAACTGGGCAACACGCCCTTTGCCCGCGAGGCGGCCTATGCCGAATTGGTGCGCGCCGGCCTCAAACGGGATCAGCAGACGGCGCTGACCGAGTCCGCCCTCAAGGGTTGGGCGCTGGGCAGCCCGGGCTTTGTGTCCCGGCTGCAGAAGAATACCGAGCGCCGGCTGCAGAAGGGCAAGCCCGGACGGCCGTTCAGCAAAAACCTTCCGCCGTCGGATCTTTGACGATCTGTCCCTAATTATTCAGTCGGGAATTTTTCGGCAAATTAATTGGAATCTGACCCCAATTAATTTGCTTGGCATGAATGGTGCAGTGCACTATGCTCCCCCTCCTTTCGCACTTTCCTGGAGCGCGCGATGACCACGCCTGCCGAACAAGAACAACTGAAGCAACACGGCCTGTACGACCCCGCCAACGAGCATGACGCCTGCGGCGTGGGCTTCGTGGCGCACATCAGGGGCGTCAAGAGCCATGACATCGTCACTGGCGCGCTCAAGATCCTTGAGAACCTCGACCACCGCGGCGCCGTCGGCGCCGACAAGCTGATGGGCGACGGCGCGGGCATCCTGATCCAGTTGCCCGATGCGCTGTACCGCGAGGAGATGGCCCGGGCCGGTACGGCCCCTGACGGGTCCAAGGGCGTCACCCTGCCGCCCCCGGGCGAGTACGGCGTGGGCATGATCTTTTTGCCCAAGGAGCATGCCTCGCGCCTAGCCTGTGAGCAAGAGCTCGCCCGGGCGGTGAAGGCTGAGGGCCAGGTGCTGCTGGGCTGGCGCGATGTGCCGGTTGACCGTGAGATGCCCATGAGCCCCACGGTGCGCGAGAAAGAGCCGGTGATGCGGCAGATCTTCATCGGGCGCGGGCCGGACGTGATCGTGCCCGACGCCCTGGAGCGCAAGCTTTATGTGATTCGCAAGACGGCATCGAGTGCCATCCAGGCGCTCAAGCTCACCC
>JBJTCL010000098.1:0-29151 GCA_046091865.1 Burkholderiaceae bacterium
CGTGGGCAAGACCGAACTGGCCAAGGCGCTGTCGCAGGTGCTGGGCCGCGAGCTGCTGCGCCTGCAGTGCTACGACGGCCTGGAGCAGCGCGAAGCCCTGTACGAGTGGAACTACGCCGCGCAGCTCTTGCACATGCGCGCGGTGGAAGGGCGCAGTGACGCCGCCAGCGTCGAGGAAGAGGTCTACCAAAGCCGCTACCTGATCCGCCGCCCGCTGCTGGCCGCGCTGCAAACACCCGCGCCCGGCGCGGTGCTGCTGATCGACGAGGTCGATCGCGCCGACGAACCCTTCGAGGCCTTTTTGCTCGAGTACCTGGGCGAATACCAGGTGAGCATTCCCGAGATCGGCACGGTGCAGGCGGTGGTCAAGCCGGTGACCATCCTCACCAGCAACCGCACCCGTGAACTGAACGATGCGGTCAAGCGCCGCTGCCTGTACCACTGGCTCGATTACCCCGACCGCGAGCGCGAGCTTGAGATCGTGCGCTCGCGCGTGCCGCAGGCCAGAGCCGACCTGGCCGATCAGGTGGCGCGCTTTGTGAGCCGCCTGCGCAGCCAGCCGTTTGCCAACGCGTTTCAGCGCGCCCCCGGCATTGCCGAGAGCGTCGAATGGGCCAAGGCGCTGGTGTCGCTGGACACGCTGGCGGTGGACCCGGAGGTGGTCACCGACACCGCAGGCGTGCTGTTCAAGCAGCGCGATGACGTGGCCGCACTCACCCGCGAGCTGGCTGGAGACTTGCTCAAGCCCTAGCCCGACGACGGCAGCGGCGCCGGCGGCCTAACGGAACTCAGGCACTGACCCGTACCTCACGACGGGTACCGCATCCATGCTGCTCGGAGACGCCCGCACCGGCAAGCTGGCCGACAACATCGCCGGCTTTGGTCGCACCCTGCGCCGCGCCGGGGTGCGGGTAGACAGCGCGCGCATCTCGCTGGCGCAGCAGGCGGCGATGCTGGTGGGCCTGCAAAGCCGCCCCGACCTGAGCGCGGCGCTGGAAGCGGTGATGGTCAGCCGCGAGCAGGACCGGCTGGTGTTCCGCGAACTGTTCGACGCCTACTTTCGCAACCCCGATGTGGCCAACAAGCTGCTGGCGCAACTGCTGCCCAGCGCCGAGGGCAAGGCCGAGCCCAGCAAGCGCCGACCGCGGGTGCGCGAGGCGCTGTCGCCGCAGCGCGGCTTTGGCAACAACGCGCCCAAGCCGCCTGATAAGGAAATCGAATTCGACGCGGCCATGACGGCCAGCACCCTGCAGCGCCTGAAGCATGCCGACTTTGGCGCGCTCAGCGCCAGCGAATACACCCTGGTGGAACGGCTGGCGCGTGACGTGGCCTTGCCGGTGCCGCGCATTGCTGCGCGCCGCGTGACGCCCGGTCAGCGCGGTGCGCGCATGCACTGGGCCGGCGTGATGCGCCATGCCGCGCGCACCGGGGGCGAGGTGATGACGCTGCGCCGGCTGCAGCGGCGCCAGCAGCCGCTGCCGCTGCTGGTGTTGGTGGATGTGTCGGGCTCGATGGAGCGCTACGCGCGGCTGTTGCTGGCGTTTCTGCATGCGGCCACGCGCAGCATCGGCGGGCTACGCACCCGCCGCGATGTGTTCGCGTTCGGCACGCACCTGACCGACCTCACGCCGGCCTTCCGTCTGGCCGACACCGACGACATGCTGGCCGCATCCAGCGCGCTGATCGACGACTACGCCGGCGGCACCAGGCTCGGTGCATCGCTGGCCACGCTGCGCGAGCTGCACGCGCGCCGCCTGGTGGGCCGTCGCACGCTGGAGCTGCTGATCACCGACGGCCTGGACACCGGCGAGCCCGACGATCTGTCGCGCGAGCTGCAGTGGCTCCAGCGGCGCACCCGCCGGCTGCTGTGGCTCAACCCGCTGCTGCGCTTTGACGGCTACTCGCCGTTGGCGCGCGGCGCGGCGGTGCTGCATCGCCATGCCGATGGCATGCTGGCGGTGCACAACATCACCAAGCTCGAACAACTGGCCGGCAGCCTGGCGGCGCTGATGAAGCAGCCGGGCCGCTGAATGCTTTCGATTTCAATCCACGCTCTCATTCACAAAGGACACCCTCATGGACATGCAAGGCCAGCGCGCACTCGCCGTCTCCCAGCAACAGGCCTGGGACGCGCTCAACAACCCCGAGGTGCTCAAGGCCTGCATTCCGGGCTGCGAGAAGGTCGAGGCCACCGGCGAGAACCAGTACGCGGTGGGCGTGGCGGTGAAGATCGGCCCCGTGTCGGCCAAGTTCGCCGGCAAGATCGCGCTCAGCGACATCAACCCGCCCAACAGCTACAAGCTCAGCTTTGACGGGCAGGGCGGTGCGGCCGGCTTTGGCAAGGGCAGCTCGCAGGTGACGCTCACGCCGCAGGGCAGTGGCTGCGAACTGTCGTACACCGTGCATGCGCAGGTGGGCGGCAAGATCGCGCAGATGGGCCAGCGCCTGATCGACGGCGTGGCCAAGAACATGGCCGAGGATTTCTTCAAGCGCTTCGACGCCGAGATGCAGCGCCGCCACCCCGAGGCCTATGCCGCCCAGGCCGCCCAGGCCGCGGCCGCTGCAGTGGCCGACGGTGCTGCCGCGGATGCTGCGGCGGGCGCTGCCGGCGCCACGCCCACCAAGGCCTCGGCCGGCATTCCGTCGTGGGTGTGGGTGGCCGGCGCGGCGGTGCTGCTGGCGCTGTATGTGTTGACGCGATGAGGGTGGTGCCCATGAGGCTGTGGCGACGCGGTGTGTCTGCGGCATGCGCGCTGGCTTGCGCTGGTGCCGCGGCCCAGGCGCCAGCGGTCGGTGGCGCCATGACTCAAACGCCGGCGGCCGATGCTCGCCTGAGCCCGGTCACGGTCACCGTCACCCGCGGCATCGAGCAGCGCGCGTTTGACACGCCGGCGTCGGTGGACGTGATCGACGGCAGCACGCTGCGCGAGGCGCAGTTGCAGGTGAACCTGTCCGAAACACTGGCGCGCGTGCCCGGCATCGTGGCGCTGAACCGGCAGAACTACGCGCAGGACTTGCAGATCTCGTCGCGCGGCTTTGGTGCGCGCGCCACCTTTGGTGTGCGTGGCATCCGCCTGTACGCCGACGGTGTGCCGGCCAGCGGGCCCGACGGGCAGGGGCAGGTGTCGCATTTCGATCTGGCCTCGGCCGCACGGGTAGAGGTGCTGCGCGGGCCGTTCTCGGCGCTGTACGGCAACTCGTCGGGGGGCGTGATCAGCATCACCACCGAAGACCCGGGCCCCACCCCGGTGGCCGATGTGGCGCTGGCCTTTGGCAGCGATGGCGTGCGCCGTCAGGGCCTCAAGCTGGGCGGCACGCAGGGCGCGCTGCAGTACCAGATCAGCGCCAGCCACTTCAGTACCGACGGGTCGCGCCAGCAATCGGCCGCGATGCGCAACAGCTTCAATGCCAAGTTCCGCTACGCGCTCAACGCCGACAGCCGCATCACGCTGGTGCTCAACAGCATGCGCATGCCCGACACGCAAGACCCGCTGGGCCTCACACGTGCCGAGCTCAATGCCAACCCGCGTCAGGCCACGCCGGTGGCGATCACCTTTAACACCCGCAAGTCGGTGTCGCAAGACCAGATTGGCGTGGTGTGGGACCACCGCCTGTCGGCGGCCGATGCGGTGCAGGTCACGGCGTACGGCGGCCAACGCGCCACCACGCAGTTCCAGTCGATCCCGGTGGCGGTGCAGGCCGCGGCCACCCACCCCGGCGGTGTGATCGATCTGGAGCGCCGCTACCAGGGCATCGATGCGCGCTGGATCCGTCGTAGCCGCCTGGCCGACATGCCACTCACCCTGACCGCAGGCCTGGCGCTGGACGAGGTGAACGAAGACCGCCGTGGTTTCCAGAACTTCACTGGCACGGGCGCTGCACAGGTGCTGGGCGTGCAGGGTGCGCTGCGCCGCGACGAGGCCAACACCGTGCGCAACAGCGACCAGTACCTGCAGGCCGAGTTGGCGCTGTCGGAGCGCTGGTGCGCGATGGCGGGCGTGCGCCACTCCACTGTCAGCTTCCGCTCGCAGGACCGCTACATCACCACCGGCAACGGCAACGACAGCGGATCGGCCGAGCACTCGGCCACCACACCGGCGCTGGGCCTGGTGTTCCACGCCACCGATGCACTCAACCTGTATGCGGCCACGGGCCGCGGCTTTGAGACGCCCACCTTCAACGAACTGGCCTACCGCCCGGGCGGCGCCACCGGCCTGAACTTTGGCCTGCAGCCGGCCCGCAGCAAACAGTGGGAGATCGGTGCCAAGGCCGAGCTGGGGCGTAGTTGGCGCGCCAATGTGGCGCTGTTCGAGGCGGCCACGCGCGACGAGATCGCAGTGCTGTCCAACACCGGCGGGCGCAGCGTGTTCCAGAACGTGGGGCGCACCACGCGCCGCGGCCTCGAGGCCTCGCTGGCGGGCCTCTGGGGCACCGGCTGGTCCACCCACTGGGCACTGTCGACGGTGCGCGCCACCTTTGACGACGGCTTCACCTCGGGCAGCAATGCGGTGGCGGCGGGCAACCGCATTCCCGGCATTCCGCGCGCCACGGCCTATGGCGAAGTGGCGTGGGAGCATGCGCCCTGGGGCCTGAAGACCGCGCTGGAGTGGCGCGGCATGGGCCGCCTCTTCGTGAACGACACCAACACCGATTCGGTGGGCGGCAGCGGCGTGGCCAGCCTGCGGGCGAGCCTTCAGCAAAAGGCGGGCGCGTGGACGGTGTCAGAGTTCGTGCGCATCGACAACCTGGCCGACCGCCGCTACGTGGGCTCGGTGATCGTCAACGAGGGCAACAGCCGCTTCTTCGAGCCGGCGCCCGGGCGCACCTGGTTGATCGGCATCAACGCACGCCACGCGTTCTGACGCACAGTCGTTCAGGCAAGCGGGCAAGGGGAGAACAACACATGGAAAACATCGATGTCATGGTGCTGCGCACGCTGCGCGACTGGCGCGCGGCGGGCAATCGTGCGCTGCTGGCCACCGTGGTGCGCACCTGGGGTTCGTCGCCGCGGCCCATCGGTTCGAGCATGGCGCTGTGCGAGGACGGTGCGGTGGTGGGCTCGGTGTCGGGCGGCTGCATTGAGGACGACCTGATCTACCGCTTTACCCGCGCCTATTCGGCAGGGCCCGACGGCAAGACCGCCGATGGCGAACAGCACGAGATTCCCAGCGGCGCGCCGGGCTTCGTCAAGTACGGCATCAGCGCCGATGAGGCGCACCGCTTTGGTCTGCCCTGCGGCGGCACGCTGGAACTGCTGCTGGAGTACGACCCCGACGCGCAGGCGCTGCACGCCCTGGTGAGCGCGCTCGAATCGGGCCAGCTGATGCGCCGCACGGTGCGCCTGTCGGACGGGCAGGTGACGCAGGCGGTGGCCGATGCGCCGCAAGAGCTGTCGGTGAGCGACACCGAACTCGTCAACACCTTCGGGCCCGAGTACCGCATGCTGCTGATCGGTGCCGGGCAGCTGACCGAGTACCTGGCCACCATGGCGCTGTTCAACGGCTTTGCGGTGACGGTGTGCGACCCGCGCGAGGAATACCGCGGCGCCTGGAGCGTGAGCGGGGCCCGCGTGGTGGCCGACATGCCCGACGACGTGGTGACCGCCTTCAAGCCCGACCGCCGCAGCTGCGTGGTGGCGCTGACGCACGACCCCAAGCTGGATGACCTGGCCTTGCTGGAGGCACTCAAGACCGATGCGTTCTACGTGGGCGCCATCGGCAGCCGGCGCAACAACGACGCGCGGCACCAACGCATGATCGAGCACTTCGAGCAGACCGAAGCCAGCCTGGCGCGCCTGCGCGGGCCGATCGGCATCTACATCGGCAGCAAGACGCCGGCCGAGATTGCGGTCAGCGTGATGGCCGAAATCCTGGCAGTGAAAAACGGCGTGACGCTGCCGCGCGACATGGAAGTGGCCCAGGCCAAGAACGTGCGCGAGCTGGCGCACAACGATCCGGGCGTGATCGTGTGCGGCGTGCCGCGCAAGCGGGCTTGATGCCGCAAGGCCTGGGCTGTTCAGACCCTAGGCCCGCGCGGCCTCGATGGTGGCGTTGAGCGACAGCAGGTTGGTCTGGCGGGCCAGCACGCCCACCTCTTCGGCCATGTCGTTCAGGCCGCTGGACACCTGCTCGAGCGCGCGCAGCGTTCCCAGCACCTCGTCGCGCGACTGCGCCATCTGCTGTGATTTGTGCACCAACGCCTGCAGGTCTTGTTCGCACTGCGCCAGCAAGCCGGCTTGCCCGTCAGCGGCGGCGTCCTGCGTGCCATTGACGGTGATTTCGTCGAGCTGCGCCAGGATGGCCATGAAGCCCTCGAGCATCTCGTTCATCGAGTCGCGCATGTGCGACTGCACCGTGCCGATATGGGTGGACCACAGCCGCGTGGCCTCGTCGATCAGCGCCACGGTCTCCAGCACGCGCTCGCGCATGGCGGCGTCGGCGTCAGAAGAAGTTCCGCTGGACGCCGGTGCACGCAGCAACAGCAGGCCGGTAAGCAGCAGCGCGCCACCGCCCAGCCACTGCGCCCAGGGCCAGCCACTGGCCATGCCCGCCACCCACAGGGCGGCGGATGCAGACAGCAGAGCCCAACGTACGGCCTGGCGCTTGGGCGCCGCGTGGGGCGGGGGAGCAGCAGGGGCCATGGAACCGACTCAAGGGGGCGTGTGAGTCAGTATCGGCAGTGATGCCCCCGCCTTAAGCAGGGAAAAGGCCGGTCCGCCGCCGGCTTGTCTGCAGACCAGGTGCGCTGGTCTGCCTGTCAGCGCATCATCTGCTGCGGCAGCCAGGTCACCAGGCCGGGCACCAGCCAGATCAGGAAGACAGCCACGCACATCAACACGAACATCGGCAGCGTCACACGCGCGATCCAGACCAGGTCGCGGCCGGTCATGCCCTGCAGCACGAACAGGTTGAAGCCCACCGGCGGGGTGATCTGTGCCATCTCGACCACCAGCACGATGAAGATACCGAACCAGATCGGATCAATCCCCACCTTTTGCACCGCGGGCATGATCACGCCCATGGTCAGCACCACCATCGAGATGCCGTCGAGAAAGCAGCCCAGCAGGATGTAGAACACCGCCAGCGCGATGACCAGTTGCCCCGGCGTGAGGCCCAGCGTGCCGATCCATTCGGCCAGGTGGCGCGGCAGGCCGATGTAGCCCATGGACAGCGTGAGGAAGGCCGCACCCGCCAGGATCAGCGCGATCATGCAGTACAGGCGGGTGGCGCCCATCAGCGAATCCTTGAAGGTGGCCCAGTTCAGCGAGCCCTGCGCCGCCGAAATGATCAGCGCCCCCACCACCCCCACGGCCGCCGCCTCGGTGGCGGTGGCGATGCCGGCGTAGATCGAGCCCAGCACCGCGGCGATCAGCAGCACCACCGGGATCAGGCTGCGCGAGGCCGCCAGTTTTTCCATGAAGGTCGGTTGGCTGTCGGCCTTGGGCACCTTGTCGGGATTGAGCAGCGCCCAGGCCGCGATGTAGCCCGAGAACAGCAGCGCGAGCATCAAGCCCGGAATCACGCCGGCGATGAACAGCTTGGCAATCGACACCTCGGCCGTCACGCCGTACACGATCATGATGATCGAGGGCGGAATCAGCAGGCCCAGCGTGCTGGCGCCCGCCAGCGTGCCCACCACCATGTGCGCCGGGTAGCCGCGCTGCGACAGTTCGGGCAGCGTCATCTTGCCGATGGTGGCGCAGGTGGCCGCACTCGACCCCGACACCGCGGCAAAGATGGTGCAGCCGGCCACGTTGGTGTGCAGCAGCCGCCCGGGCAGCGACTGCATCCACGGCGCGAGGCCGCGGAACATGTCCTGGCTCAGCCGCGTTCGGAACAGGATCTCGCCCATCCACACGAATAAGGGCAGGGCGGTCAGCGTCCAGCTGCTGGCGCTGCCCCAGATGGTGACGGCCATGGCGTCGCCAGCGGGGCGGCTGCTGAACAGCTCCATGCCGATCCACGCCACGCCAGACAACGTGAGTCCGATCCACACCCCGCTGCCCAGGATCAGGAACAGCGAGAGCACCAGCAAGGCGGTGATGGCGATGTCGTTCATGGGGTCATTCGTTGTGCAGCGCTTCGTCGCTGCCAGCCTGTGCGCGACGGCCGCGCAGCTCCAGCACCAGCTCGTCGATGAAGGCGATTGCCAGGATCACCGTGCCGATGGCCATGCCCAGCTGCGGAATCCACAGCGGCGTGGCGTCGTTGGCGGTGGAGATGTCGTGGAACACACGCGACTGCCAGGCCAGCCGCACGCTGTAGAAGGCAAACAGCAGCGACAGCAGCGTGGCCGCCGCCAGCGACCAGATCTCCAGGCCGCGCCGCGCGCCGCCCTGGAGGGCATTGATCAGCAGCGTCACGCGGATGTGCTCGCCCTTCTTGAGGGTGTGCGCCAGCGCCAGAAAGCCGCTGCCCGCCATCAGGTAGCCGGCATAGGCATCGGTGCCGCGCACATGAAAGCCGAGCTCGCGGCCCAGGATGGACAGCATCACCATGATCAGCAGGCCCACCATGAAAAGCGCCGCCAGAGCGGCGGCGCCTGTGTAGAGCCCGTCAAGCAGCTTGCGCATGTGAACGGGCGGTGATCAGCGGCGGAAGCCCGTCAGGATCTCGTTGCCTTCGGCGCCGGCCTTGTCCGTCCATTCCTTGAGCATGGTCTCGCCCACCTTTTGCAGGTCGGCGCGCAGCTGGGCCGACGGCGGCTGCACCGTCATGCCGTTGGCGCGCAGCACGGCCCGGGTGTCGGTGTTGACCTTCTCCGAGGCCGGCCAGCCGCGGGCTTCGGCGTCGGCTCCCGCCTTGAGCAGCGCGTCTTGCGTGGGCTTGTCCAGGGCGTCAAAGGCGCGCTTGTTGACGATCACCGCGTTCTTGGGCAGCCAGGCCTGCACGTCGTAGTAGAACTTCAGGTGCTCGTAGAACTTGCTGTCCACGCCGGTGGCGCCCGAGGTCATGTTGGTTTCGACCACGCCGGTGGCCAGCGCCTGCGACACCTCGGCTGCCTGCACCGTGACCGGCTGCGCGCCAATCAGTTCGGCGATGCGGCCGGTGGCGGGGCTGTAGGCGCGCCACTTGCTGCCCTTGAGGTCGGCCACGCTGTTGATCGGCTTCTTGCTGTACAGGCCCTGCGGCGGCCAGGCCACGGCGTACAGCAGCATCATTCCCTGCTCGGCCAGCTTCTTTTGCAGCAGCGGCTTTTGGGCGTTGTACAGCTTGCGCGCGTCGGCGTAGCTGGTGGCCAGGAACGGAATGCCGTCGATGCCGAAGGGCTGCCACTCGTTGGCAAAGTTCACCAGCAGGATCTCGCCCATCTGCGCCTGGCCGCCTTGCACCGCGCGCTTGATCTCGGGTGCCTTGAACAGCGACGCATTGGGGTGCACCGTGATCTTGAGTTTGCCGCCGGTGGCCTTGTCCACATCGGCCGCCAGCTGGTTCATGTTGACGGTGTGGAAGTTGGTGGCCGGGTAGGCCGCGGGCAGATCCCACTTGACCTGCGCCTGGGCGCCGCCAATCAGGCCGAATGCAAGCGCGGCAGCAGCGATGAGGTGTCGACGGAACATGGTGTCTCCTTGGAGGTTGGACATGCGGGCGAGCCCCGCCCAACAGTGCCGAGGATGCTAGCACCGCACACCGCGTCTTCTGCGTGGGTGCGCATTGGTGAATGCCCGGGGGTGCGGCGGTCGCGCAGGCGACCCGTCACCCCTGTGGCCGGCAGGCCTTTGCAGATCACGCACCACAATGGCGCAGGTCGGTGGATCGTGGTGCATCGCTGTGCACAAGGACGCACCTGCCCAAGGCTCACTATCATCGGCCGCCGCGTGATCCCGTCCATGTCGTCTCCATCCTCACTTTCGTCCGCTGCAGCAAGCACCGCAACGCCCAGGGCGGGCACCGTCGTGGTGTGGGGCGGCGGCATGGTGGGCACCTGCTGCGCGCTGGCCCTGCAAGAGCGCGGTTGGCAGGTGACAGTGGTCGAGGCCTCGGCCCACCGGGTGCAGACCTCGGGCGGCAATGCGGGTGTGTGCTCGCGCTCATCGCTCATCCCCATCAACACGCCGGCCCTGCGGCGCCAGCTTCCGGGTCTGCTGGCGGGCACGGTGTGGCCGCGCCGCGCCAATACATCCAGCGCGCTGCGGGTGCACTGGCCCAGCGTGTGGCAGCAGCCGCGCTGGGCCTGGCGCTTTGTGTGGCACACGCGCGAACGCGCGCTGCAGCACACGGTGCGCGCTCTCGATGACCTGATCACCGCATCGGCCGCACAGCACCGGCAGTGGCTGCAGCAGGCGGGCGCAGCGCATCGCTTGCGCGAGGACGGTTGGTGGTTTGCCTACCGCAGTGAACAGGCCATGGCGGCATCGGCCTGGGCGCGGGATCTGTACCGCGAATTCGGCATCGCACACCAGGTGTTCGACGGCCCGCAGTGGCGCGAGCACGAGCCCGCCGCGCGCGAGGCGCTGACGCATGCGGTGTGGATGCGTGACACTTTCAGCGTGGACGATCCGCAGGCGGTGCTCGAGGCTTACCGCACGCTGTTCCGCCAGCGTGGCGGGCATTGGGTGGATGCACGGATTGAGCGCGTGCAGCGGCGCGACTGCCATTGGGTGACGCGCCTGGGCAGCGGCACGCAACTGGTGGCCACGCAGGCGGTGCTGGCGCTGGGCCCGTGGAGCCGCAGCTTCCTGCGCGAACAACTGGGCGTGCGCGTACCCATGGCGCTGGAGCGCGGGCATCACCGGCACTTCAGCGGCGGCGCGGTGCCGCTGCGCCGCCCGGTGTACGACGCCTCGGCGGGCTATGTGCTGTCGCCCATGGGTGGCAGTGATGCGGGTGCGGGCCTGCGCCTGACCACCGGCGTGCACCTGGCCGACATGGACGTGCCGGTGCAATGGGACATCCTCGACCGCGCCGAAGCACTGGCGCGCGAAGCCTTCGACCTGGGTGAGCGCATCGAGGGCAGCGACTGGTGGGGTAGCCGACCGACACTGCCCGACAGCCGCCCCGCCATCGGTCGCTGCCCGGGACACGATGGCCTGTGGCTGGCGTTTGGCCATCAGCACATCGGCTTTTCCACCAGCGCAGGCACCGGGCCCATACTGGCCGCATTGATGCACGGCCAATCTTCTGACGCGGCGCAGGCGTTCGATCCGGCGCGCTGCATCCGCGCCTGACCCTTCGGTGCTGCCTTCCTCTCTGACGATGTCTTCTGCAAGCTCCCATACCACCGCACGCCGCTGGCAATTCTGGAGTGACCGCGGCGGTACCTTCACCGACGTGGTGGCACGCCGCCCCGACGGCACGCTGCTCACGCACAAGCTGCTGTCGGACAACCCCGAGCACTACCGCGATGCCGCGGTGGCGGGCATCCGGCATCTGCTGGGCCTGCCGCCCGATGCGCCGGTGCCGGCCGATCAGGTGGAATGCGTGAAGATGGGTACCACGGTGGCCACCAATGCGCTGCTTGAGCGCAAGGGCGAACCCACGCTGCTGGTGACGACGCGCGGTTTTCGCGATGCGCTGCGCATCGCGTACCAAAACCGCCCGCGCCTGTTTGACCGGCACATCGTGCTGCCCGAGCTGCTGTACAGCCGGGTGATCGAGGCGCAAGAGCGCGTGGGCGCCGACGGGACGGTGCTGCAGCCGCTGGACGAGGCGCACCTGCGCGAGCGCCTGTGGGCGGCGCACGACGCTGGCCTGCGCAGCGTGGCCATCGTCTTCATGCATGGTTATCGCTTCACCGCGCACGAGCAGGCGGCGGCACGCATGGCGCGCGAGGTGGGCTTTGCCCAGGTGAGCAGCTCGCACGACACCAGCCCCATGATGAAGTTCGTGAGCCGCGGCGACACCACGGTGGTGGACGCGTACCTGTCGCCCATCCTGCGGCGCTATGTGGACCAGGTGGCCGCCGAGATGCCGGGCGTACGCCTGTTCTTCATGCAGAGCTCGGGCGGCCTGACCGATGCGCACCGCTTTCAGGGCAAGGACGCGATCCTGTCGGGCCCCGCGGGCGGCATCGTGGGCATGGCGCGCACCGCGGAGGTGGCGTTTGCCGATGAGGCCGCTGCGCTTGGCGTGCGCGTGATCGGCTTTGACATGGGCGGCACCTCCACCGACGTGTCGCACTACGCGGGCGAGTTCGAACGCGAGTTCGAGACGCAGGTGGCCGGCGTGCGCATGCGCGCGCCGATGATGAGCATCCACACCGTGGCTGCGGGCGGCGGTTCCATTCTGCAGTTCGACGGGTCGCGCTTTCGTGTCGGCCCGCAAAGCGCCGGCGCCAATCCGGGCCCGGCCAGCTACCGGCGCGGCGGCCCGCTGGCGGTGACCGACGCCAACCTGATGCTGGGCAAGATCCAGCCGGCGTACTTTCCCCAGGTGTTCGGCCCGCAGGGCAATGAGCCGCTGAGCCGCGACGCGGTGCTGCAGGGCTTTGACGCCATCGCACGCAGCAGCGGCCGCAGCGCCGAGGAGGTGGCTGAAGGCTTTGTGCGCATCGCCGTGCAGCAGATGGCCAATGCGATCAAGAAGATCTCGGTGGCGCGCGGCTACGACGTCACGCGCTACACGCTGCAGTGTTTTGGCGGCGCCGGCGGGCAGCATGCCTGCCAGGTGGCCGATGCCCTGGGCATGACGCGCGTGCTGGTGCATCCGTTGGCGGGGGTGCTGAGCGCCTACGGCATGGGCCTGGCCGACCAGACCCGCATGCGAGAGCAGTCGGTGGAGTTGCCGCTTGTCGAGGCATCCATGGCGGCGATGCATGCGCAGCTCGATGCGCTGGCGGCCACGGTGCGCGCGGAACTGGCGCGCGAGCAGGCGGGCGGGTCACTGGCTGCGCCTTCACAGCCGATGCAGGTGCGCCGCCGCGCCCATGTGCGCTACGAGGGCAGCGATTCGGCCCTCGTCGTCACGGTGCCGCCCGAGGCTGCAACGCCACAGCAGGTGGTGCAGGCCCTGGTGCACGGCTTCGAGGCCGCGTACCGGCAACGCTTTGCCTTCCTGATGCAGGGCAAGCGCCTGATCATCGAGGCGGTGTCGGTGGAGGGCGTGGTGGCAGGCGATGCACCCGCTGAGCCGCTGCTGCCGTTGAACCCGCCGCGCGAGGCCCCGGCGCGCGAGGTGGTGCGCATGTACTCGGGCGGCCAGTGGCACGACGCGGCACTGGTGGTGCGCGACGACCTGCGCGCCGGCGACCGCATCACCGGCCCGGCCATCATTGCCGAGAAGAACGCCACCACCGTGGTCGAGCCCGAGTGGCAGGCCGAGTTGACGGCGCGTGACCATCTGGTGCTGACGCGCCGCGTGCCGCGTGCGCAGGCCTTTGCCGCCGGCACCACGGTCGACCCGGTGCTGCTGGAGGTGTTCAACAACCTGTTCATGAACATCGCCGAACAGATGGGCCTGCAGCTGCAGAACACCGCGTACTCGGTGAACATCAAGGAACGGCTCGATTTTTCGTGTGCGCTGTTCGATGCTGAAGGGCACCTGATCGCCAACGCGCCGCACATGCCGGTGCACCTGGGCAGCATGGGTGAAAGCATCCAGACGGTGATCCGCGAGAACCGCGGCCGCATGGTGCCCGGCGATGTGTATGTGCTGAACGATCCGTACCACGGCGGCACGCACCTGCCCGACGTCACCGTCATCACGCCGGTGTACTTGCCGGGGCACGACGCGCCGATGTTCTACGTGGGCAGTCGCGGTCACCATGCCGACATCGGCGGCACCACGCCGGGTTCGATGCCGCCGTTTTCCACCCGTATCGAGGAAGAAGGCGTACAGATCCGCAACTTCAAGCTGGTGGAAGGAAACGGGCAGGTTGGCGGCCAAGACGGCGGACTGTTGCGCGAGACCGAGATGATCGAGCTGCTGCAAAGTGGCGAATTTCCTTCACGCAACCCGCAGCAAAACCTGGCCGACCTGAAAGCGCAGATCGCCGCCAACGAAAAAGGCGTGCAAGAGCTGCGCAAGATGGTGCAGCAGTTTGGGCTGCAGGTTGTGCGGGCCTACATGGGCCATGTGCAGGACAACGCCGAGGAATCGGTGCGGCGCGTGATCACCCGCCTGAAGGACGGTGCCTTCACCCTGGCGCTGGACAACGGCGCGCAGATCTGCGTGGCCATCCGCGTGGATGCGGCATCACGCAGCGCCGAGATCGACTTCAGCGGCACCAGCGCGCAGCAGATCCACAACTTCAACGCGCCGCGTGCGGTGTGCATGGCGGCGGTGCTGTATGTGTTCCGCTCGCTGGTGGAAGACGACATTCCGCTGAATGCGGGGTGCCTGAAGCCCTTGAAGGTGATCATCCCCGAGGGCTCGATGCTCAACCCCAACCCGCCGGCCTCGGTGGTGGCAGGCAATGTGGAGACCTCGAGCTGCATCACCAATGCGCTGTTCGGTGCCCTGGGCGTGATGGCCGCGAGCCAGTGTACGATGAACAACTTCACCTTTGGCAACGCGCGGCACCAGTACTACGAAACGATTTCGGGCGGCAGCGGCGCGGGCGCACGGATCGGCGCCGATGGGCAGGTGACCGGCGGCTTTGACGGTACGTCGGTGGTGCAGACGCACATGACCAATTCGCGCCTGACCGACCCCGAGGTGCTGGAGTTCCGCTTTCCGGTGCGGCTGGAAAGCTACGAGATCCGCAAGGGCTCGGGCGGTGCCGGGCGCTTCAGGGGCGGCGATGGCGGTGTGCGCCGCGTGCGCTTTCTGGAAGCGATGACCGCCAGCATCCTGTCCAACGGCCGGGTGCATCCGCCTTTTGGCATGGCGGGCGGCCAGCCCGGTGCGCCGGGCATCAACCGCGTGGTGCGTGCCGATGGCCGGGTGGAGACGCTGGCGCACATCGGCTCGGCCGAGATGCAGCCCGGCGACATCTTCGAGATCCACACGCCCGGGGGCGGGGGCTACGGCGCACCGGCGTGAGCCGTTGGCGGCTTCAGCGCTCCTGTGCCCTGTAGGGCTGCCCGTTCACCCGCAGGCCGGCTTCTGACAAACGCTGCGCCTGCGCCGGCCCCATGGGCTTGACGCGCGCGATCAGGTTGGCCCAGTCGCGAAAGGGCGCCTTGGCGCGTTCGGCCAGCAGGCGTGCCGACAGATCGGGACCGATGCCGCGCACGCTGTCGAGCTCGGCCTCGGTGGCGGTGTTGAGCTCCACCCCGCTGGACGCATTGGCGCTTGAGGCCAGCGCGGTGTTGCTGAGCATCGCAGCGAGCGTGATGGCCGTGGCGGCATGCAGCGCACAGCGGCGTGCGGTGCATGCTATGCGCGCCACGGTTGCTTGCGTCTGTGATTGCGATGGCGTAGGCGCCGGGTTCACAACTCTTCGACGCGGCGCGCGGGGTAGCTGTCCCAGGCCTGGCAGCCCGGGCATTGCCAGAAGTGCTGCTTGGCCTCGAAGCCACAGGCTGCGCAACGATAGCGGCGCAGCGGACGCACGGCATGGTCGAGTGCGCGTTGCAGCACCGTGCGCTGCGGCTCGCCAGCCAGCCAGCCTGCCGCCGCCACCAGCGAGGGCTCGCGTTGCAGGTGGTCCAGCAGGCGCTGGCGCGCATGCGCCGGATCGTCCTCCAGCGCCACCAGCGCATCCATCAGGTCCAGGCAGGGCTGCTGTGCATACAGTTCGGCGATGCGCTGCCGCACCTCGTCCTGGCGCTGGGCTTTGCGCGCCAGATCGGCCAGCGGCGCGGCCATCAGCGGCACCCACGCCGGTGCGTCTTCGGTGGCCTGCAGCAGCACATTCAGTGCTTCGGCGTGGCGTTGCTGCCGCTGCAGCCGTGCGGCCAGGTCCATGCGCGGGCGCGCGGCGGTGGGTGCCAGGTCCATCGCCTGGCGCAGCAGCGCCTGCGCGGCGGCATCGTCCAGCGCACTGGCTTGCTCGCACAGGTAGTGCGCCAGTCGCGGCGCAAACTGGCCTGGCTCGGCCTGTTCCAGCCGCCGGGCGATCTCGCTGGCCTGCGCCCAGTCGCGCGTGCGTTCGTACAGCGCCAAGCGCGCCAGCCGGGCCTGCGTCTCGAAGGCGGTGCCCTCCAGCTTGGCCAGCGCCGATTCGGCGCGGTCGAGCAAGCCGGCCTTCAGGAAGTCCATCGCCAGCGCATGCTGCGCGCGGTCGCCGTCGGCGCGGCTCAGGTCGGCGCGGCTCAGCAGGTGTTCATGCACACGCACCGCACGTTCGTATTCGCCGCGGCGGCGAAACAGGTTGCCCAGCGCAAAGTGCAGCTCCGAGGTGTCGGGGTCGGTTTGCACCGCGTCGATGAAGGCATCGATCGCTTTGTCTTGCTGCTCGTTGAGCAGGTAGTTCAGGCCCTTGAAGTAGGCCTTGGGCGCGCGGCGGTTCTCGATGCGCAGTTGCCGCAGGTCCAGCCGCGACGCCAGCCAGCCCAGCGCAAAGGCGGCGGGCAGGCCCAGCAGGATCCAGGTCCGGTCAAATTCCATGCGGGGGCAATCCTGCGCCGGCGGCGGGGGGCATCACGTTGGGGCCGGGCTGCGCGCTCACGCCGGCGGGGGCTGATGTGGCGGCGGATGCGGATGCGCCGTTATCGGTGCCACCCGCCTTGAGCTGCCGTGCGCGGTGGGCGGCGCGCCGCTGCTTCCACCAGCGCGGCACCATGCCCAGCGCACCGACGGCCACGCCCAGGGCAAAGGCCGACAGCACCACCAGCACCATCGGCGCGCGCCACTGCGTGCCGAAGAAGAAGTGCACGGTGGCGTCCTGCTGGTTGTTCAGCGCAAAGGCGAACAGTGCAAAAAAAATGGCTGCCTTGAGCAGCCACGCGAGGTATTTCAATCGCTTTCCTTCGGTCCCCGGCTGCGGTGTGCAACCCGTGGCCCGCAAATTCTAGCCACCGTCATCTTGAGGCCGCCTTGCGGCGGGGGCACACGGTCAAGCCGCCTTGCGGCGTGCCTTGGCCTCCATCTCGGCGGTGCGGCGGTCCACCGCTTCGCGCAGGGCCTTGCCCGGCTTGAAGTGCGGCACCCGCTTTTCGGGAATCTGCACCGATTCGCCACTGCGCGGGTTGCGCCCCAGGCGCGGCGGGCGGCGGTTGCTCGTGAAGCTGCCAAAGCCCCGGATCTCGATGCGGTGGCCGCGCACCAGCGCGTCACCCATCGCGTCCAGGATGGCCTTGACAGCGAACTCGGCGTCGCGGCGCGTGAGTTGCGGAAACCGCGACGCGAGTTCTTCGACCAGGTCGGAACGTGTCATTGCCGAGCGTGTCGTCGCCCCAGCATCGGGCGGCACGCGCGCGGCGGCCGCCCGATGGGGGGGATTACTTCTGGTCGCCGCCGTCGAGCTTGGCGCGCAGCAGGGCGCCCAGGCTGGTGGTGCCGGCGTTGCCCGAGTTCTGCGACAGGCTGGCCATGGCTTCCTGCTGGTCGGCAGCGTCCTTGGCCTTAATCGACAGCTGGATGTTGCGGGTCTTGCGATCCACGTTCACCACCACGGCCGTCACCTCATCGCCTTCCTTGAGCACGTTGCGCGCATCTTCCACGCGGTCACGCGAAATCTCGCTGGCGCGCAGGTAGCCCAGGATGTCCTGGCCCAGGTCGATCTCGGCGCCACGCGCGTCCACCGTCTTGACCTTGCCGCTGACGATCGAGCCCTTGTCGTTCACCGACACGAAAGTGGTGAACGGGTCCTGGTCGAGCTGCTTGATGCCCAGGCTGATGCGCTCGCGGTCCACGTCGACGGCCAGCACGATCGCTTCGACTTCCTGGCCCTTCTTGTAGTTGCGCACCGCGGCTTCGCCCGGCTCGTTCCACGACAGGTCGGACAGGTGCACCAGGCCGTCGATGCCGGCAGCCAGGCCCACGAACACGCCGAAGTCGGTGATCGACTTGATCGGGCCCTTGACGCGGTCGCCGCGCTTGGTGTTCTGCGCGAACTCTTGCCACGGGTTGGCACGGCACTGCTTCATGCCCAGCGAGATGCGGCGCTTGTCCTCGTCGATGTCGAGCACCATGACCTCGACCTCGTCGCCCAGCGACACGATCTTGGACGGGGCCACGTTCTTGTTGGTCCAGTCCATCTCGGACACGTGCACCAGGCCTTCGATGCCGGGCTCGAGTTCGACGAACGCGCCGTAGTCGGCGATGTTGGTGACCTTGCCGAACATGCGGGTGCTCTGCGGGTAGCGGCGGCTCACGCCCATCCACGGGTCATCGCCCATCTGCTTGAGGCCCAGCGACACGCGGTTCTTCTCGGTGTCGAACTTGAGGATCTTGGCGGTGATTTCCTGACCCGCGGTGACCACCTCGGACGGATGACGCACGCGGCGCCATGCCATGTCGGTGATGTGCAGCAGGCCGTCGATGCCGCCCAGGTCGACGAACGCACCGTACTCGGTGATGTTCTTGACCACGCCACGCACCACGGCACCCTCCTTGAGGGTCTCCATCAGCTTGGCGCGCTCTTCGCCCATCGAGGCCTCGACCACCGCACGGCGGCTCAGCACCACGTTGTTGCGCTTGCGGTCGAGCTTGATCACCTTGAACTCGAGCGTCTTGTTCTCGAACGGCGACAGGTCCTTGACCGGACGGGTGTCCACCAGCGAGCCGGGCAGGAAGGCGCGGATGCCGTTGACCAGCACCGTCAGGCCGCCCTTGACCTTGCCGGTCGTGGTACCGGTGACGAAGTCGCCGAACTCGAGCGCTTTTTCGAGCGCCATCCACGACGCCAGGCGCTTGGCCTTGTCGCGCGACAGGATGGTGTCGCCGTAGCCGTTTTCGATGGCGTCGATGGCCACCGACACGAAGTCGCCGACCTGCACCTCGACCTCGCCCTGGTCGTTCTTGAATTCGTCGACCGGCACATAGGCCTCGGACTTGAGTCCGGCGTTGACGACGACGAAGTTGTGTTCGATGCGCACCACCTCGGCGGTGATGACCTCACCGGCGCGCATCTCGGCGCGTTGCAGCGATTCTTCGAACAGGGCGGCAAAAGATTCAGACATGAAGTTTCCTTGCGCGACAACAGGTTTCACGACCGCACCATGCGGCGTTTGCAGAGGCTGTTGACGGCGTTTCAGTGCGGGGAGGCCCGCGGTTGCGTTGAAGATCCACCATCGCCTGTGCGCTGACGCGCGGAGGGAGCGACGGTGGGCCCACTGTGGCGGCCCCCACCAACGGCGCGCGATGCGCTATCGGGCGAAGGGCTGCCGTCCTTCCCACCAGGCCAGCACCTGTTGCACCGATTCGTCGATGCCCAGCTGCGAGTTGTCCAGGGGGAGGGCGTCTTGCGCAGGCTTGAGGGCGGCGACCGCGCGGGTGGAATCCCGCAGGTCACGCGCTTCCAAGTCGGCGCGAAGTTCGTCGAGTTTAGCCGAAAAACCCTTTGAAATCAATTGCTTATGGCGCCGCTCGGCACGCGTGGCGGCGCTCGCCGTCAGGTACACCTTGAGTGGCGCGCCGGGAAAGATCACCGTGCCCATGTCGCGGCCGTCGGCCACCAGCCCAGGCAGCCGGGCAAAACCGTGCTGCAGGTCCAGCAGCGCGGTGCGCACGGCGGGCAGCGCCGACACCGCCGAGGCGTTCATGCCGCCCTGCTCGGAGCGGATCTCGTCGGTCACGTCCACCCCCGCCAGCAGCACGCGCTCGCCGTCAAAGCGCACCGGCAGCGCGCGGGCCAGATCGGCGATGCGCGCCTCGTGCGCCGCGTCCAGCGCCAGGCCTGCGCGCAGCGCAGCGCAGGCGGTGGCCCGGTACAGCGCACCCGAGTCCAGGTAGTGGTAGCCCAGCGTCTGCGCCACGCGCGAGGCCAGCGTGCCCTTGCCCGAGGCGGTGGGCCCGTCCACGCAGATCACCGGCACGCCGTTGGCCGGCCGCACCACCGAGAACAGCGCCTCGAAATAGTCGGGGAATGTCTTGCTCACGCACTTGGGGTCGTCGATGCGCACCGGCACCCGGTCGGCATTGAAGGCTGCCAGCGAAAAGCACATCGCCACGCGGTGGTCGTCGTAGGTGTGGATGCACGCAGCGCGCCATTGACCCGCCGGCAGCGGGTGGATGCGCAGCCAGTCGGCGCCTTCGTCCACCGTGGCGCCGAGCTTGCGGCACTCGATGGCCATGGCGGCGATGCGGTCGGTTTCCTTGACGCGCCAGCTGCCGATGTTGCGCAGCGTGCTGGGCCCGTCGGCGTACAGCGCCATCACCGCCAGCGTCATCGCCGCATCGGGGATGTGGTTGCAGTCGAGCTCGATGGCCTTCAGCGGCCAGACGCCGCGGTGCACCTCGAGCGCATTGGCTTCGCTGCGCACCACCGCGCCCATGGCTTGCGCGGCCTCGATGAAGCGGATGTCGCCCTGGATCGAATCCGCTCCCACGCCCTGGATGCGCACCGGGCGGTCCGCATCGGCCGCGATGGCGCCCAGCGCAATGAAGTAGCTGGCCGACGATGCATCGGCCTCCACATGGATGCGCCCCGGGCTGCGATAGCGCGCACCGGCGGGAATGACGAAGCGCTGCCACCCCTGCCGTTGCACCGCGATGCCGTAGCGCGCCAGCAGGCTCAGCGTGATCTCGATGTAGGGCTTGGAAATCAGCTCGCCCACCACTTCGATGGTGATGTCGCGCTGCGCCACCAGCGGCAGCGCCATCAGCAGCGCGGTCAGGAACTGGCTGGACACATCGCCGCGCACGCGGATCGGCGCATCGAGCTGAAGTTGCGGTGTGCCAATCTTCAGCGGCGGAAAACCCTCGTTGCCCAGGTAGTCGATGCGGCAGCCGAGCTGGCGCAGGGCATCCACCAGGTCACCGATCGGACGCTCGTGCATGCGCGGCACGCCGCTGAGCTCAAAGTTGCCGCCCAGCACCGCCAGCGCGGCCGTGAGCGGACGCATGGCGGTGCCGGCATTGCCCAGAAACAGCTGGGCCGACGACGCAGGTGCGCGCGTGCCAAAGCCGGCGACGCGCAGCACCGCGCCGTCGTGCACCACGGTGCAGCCCAACTGGCGCAGCGCGGTCAGCATCACCCGGGTGTCGTCCGAGTCGAGCAGGTCGTGGATGTCGGTGGTGCCCTCGCACAGCGCCGACAGCAGCAGCACGCGGTTGGAAATGCTCTTGGAGCCGGGCAGCGTCACGGTGCCGGCAGCGCCTTGCAGCGCGGGCACATCCAGAAAGGCGGTGGAATACATGCGTTCAGTCTTCGGGCGTGGGCGGCATGGGCGACGCGCTGCCCAGTTGCCACGGCGCGCGCAGGGCGCTGGCCTGTGCGATCAGTTGCTGCAGCACCGCGCCGTCGCCGGCTTGCACGGCGCCTTCCAGCGTGGCCAGCGCCTGGCGGAAGGCGGCAGACTGGCGCAGCACCTCATCGCGGTTGGCCAGCAGGATGTCGCGCCACACCACCGGGTCGCTGGCGGCGATGCGGCTGAAATCGCGAAAGCCCGGGCCGGCGATGGCCAGCCACGCATCGCATTCGCGCTGCGATGCCAGGCCGTGGATGTAGGCATAGGCCAGCAGGTGCGGCAAGTGGCTGACCGCGGCAAAGGCGGCGTCGTGTGCCTGGGGGGTCATCTGCGTCACGCGGCAGCCCACCGCCTGCCACAGCGCCTGTGCCCGCGCCACCAGGTCTGACGGGTTGTCGGCCAGCGGCGTGAGGATGCAATGGCGATCGTCGTACAGCGACGCCTCGGCGTGGTCGATGCCGGCGGATTCCTTGCCGGCGATCGGATGCGCGGGCACGAACTGCGCCAGCGCAGGGCCCAACGCCGCGCGCGCGGCCTGCACCACATCGCCCTTGGTGGAGCCCACGTCCATCACCAAGGCATGGGGCCCGATGGCGTCGCGCAGGGCAGCCAGGGTGGATGGCGTGGCAGCCACCGGCACGGCCAGCAGCACCAGGTCGCTGCCTTGCGTGGCCTGCGCTGCGCTGTCGGCCACCTGATCGATCACGCCCAGGGCCAGGGCGCGCTCGCGGCTGCGCGCGGTGGCGCTGTAGCCCACCACGCGGCGCACCCGACCCGCGCGCTTGAGCGCCAGCGCGAACGAGCCGCCCATCAGGCCGCAGCCGATCAGGCCCAGTTGCTCAACCATGGCGTGTGAGGACCCCGCGCCTTTCACTCGGCGCCCGTCAATCGGACACCGGGTAAGCGCCCAGCACCTTGTAGAACGCGCAGAGCTTTTGCAGGTCGGCCAGCGCAGTGGCCACATGCGGCTGCGACGGATGGCCCGCGATGTCGATGTAGAAGTAGTACTCCCACTGGCCCGACTTGGCCGGGCGCGACTCGAAGCGCGTCATCGACACGCCGTGCTGCTTGAGCGGCACCAGCAGGTCGTGCACCGCGCCGGGCCGGTTGGGCACCGACACCACGATGCTGGTGCAGTCCTTGCCGGTGGCCGGCGGCATGGCCAGCGTCTGCGGCAGGCAGATGACGGCAAAGCGGGTGCGGTTCCAGGCCTCGTCCTGGATGGCGTGCGCCACGATGTGAAGGCCGAACTGCGCAGCGGCACGTTCGCTGGCCAAACCAGCCCAGGCCGGGTTGGTGGCGGCCAGGCGCGCGCCTTCGGCGTTGCTGGCCACCGGGCGCCGCTCGGCGTGGGGCAGATGCTGCGACAGCCAGCCGTGGCACTGGGCTAGCGCTTGCGGATGCGCCATCACCACCTCGATGCCGTCCCGCGAATTCGTCTGGCGCATCAGGTTGTGACGGATCAGCAGGCTGACCTCGCCCACCACATGCACGGGCGAGCGCAGGAACAGGTCCAGCGACCGCGCCACCACGCCCTCGGTGGAGTTCTCCACGCCCACCACGCCAAACTGCGCGGTGCCCGCCGCGGTGGCGTGGAACACCTCATCAAAGCTGGCGCAATAAATGAATTCGGCCGCGCTGCCAAAGTACTCGACCGCTGCCTGCTCACAAAACGTGCCTTGCGGGCCCAGCACCGCCACGCGCTGCGGCGCCTCCAGCGCCAGGCAGGCCGACATGATCTCGCGCCAGATGGCCGCCACATGCTCGCTGCGCAACGGTCCGGCATTGGCCTGCTGCAGCTTGGCGATCACCTGCGCCACGCGGTCGGGCCGGAAGAAGGGCGAGCCCTCGGCGCGCTTGATCTCGCCCACCTGCTCGGCCACCTGGGCGCGCTGGTTCATCAGCGCGAGCAACTGGCGGTCAAGCTGGTCGATCTGCACCCGCAGGGCGGCCAGCGCTTCGGACTGAACCGGGGTGCCCGCGGGTGGCTGCGCTGCCGGGGCGCCGGAGGAATCGTTCTTGCTCATGGCTGGAGGATGGGCGTCTCAGGTCCCGGTTTTTTCAAAGTGCCGCATGTAGTCGATCAGCGCCTCGACGCCCGCCATCGGCATCGCGTTGTACAGGCTGGCGCGCATGCCGCCCACCGACTTGTGGCCCTTGAGCTGCAGCAGCCCCGCGGCCTTGGCGCCGGCCAGAAAGGCCTCATTGCGCGACTCGTCCCGCAGGAAGAAGGGGATGTTCATGCGCGATCGGCAGTCGCGCGCCACGCGGTTTTCGTACAGCTGCGAGCCGTCCACGTAGTCGTAGAAGCGCTGCGCCTTGGCGATATTGCGCTGCTCCATCTCGGCCACGCCGCCTTGCTGCAGCAACCAGCGGAAGGTGAGTCCCGCGATGTAGATGCCCCAGGTAGGCGGCGTGTTGAACATCGAGTCGTTGTCGGCCACCTTCTTGTAATCAAAGGCGCTCGGGCACACCGGCAGCGCATGGCCCAGCAGGTCTTCGCGCACCACCACCAGCGTCAGGCCGGCGGGCCCCAGGTTCTTTTGCGCGCCGCCAAAGGCCAGGCCCACGCGCTGCCAGTCCAGCGGGCGCGAGGCCACGTTGGACGAAAAGTCGATCACCAGCGGCGCATCGCAGCCCAGCGCGTGCAGGTCGGGCAGGTCGTGCACTTCCACGCCGTGGATGGTTTCGTTCACGCACAGGTGCACATAGCGGGTGCCGGTGCGCAGCTTCCACGCAGCCGGGGCGGGCAGGGAGGTGAACCGCGTGCCCTCGGCACTGGCCGCAACGCCGGCGTCGCAGTACTTGCGCGCCTCTTGCTGCGACTTCTGGCTCCATGCGCCGGTGACGATGAAATCCACCTGCTCACCGCGCGACAGGTTCAGCGGCACGATGGCGTTCTCGGCAATGCCGCCGCCCTGCATGAACAGCACGCGGAAGTGCGCGGGCACCCCCATCAGCGCGCGAAAGTCGGCCTCGGCCGCATCGCGGATGGACATGAACTCCTTGCCGCGGTGGCTCATCTCCATCACGCTCATGCCGCTGCCCTGCCAGCTCAGCATCTCGCTGGCGGCCTGCTGCAGCACGGCTGCCGGAATGGCGGCCGGGCCGGCCGAGAAGTTGTAGGGACGCGCCATCGCGGGGCCGGGCTCAGGTGTGGTCAGGCGCCGTCGGGCGCGCTGCCGCCGGCGTCTGCGGCTGGGGTGTCGGTGCCGTCGGCGTCGGTGCCCGCGTCGTTCTCGACGATGCGCTGCAGGCCCGACAGCTTGGCGCCCGCATCCAGCGCGATCAGCGTCACGCCCTGGGTGGCGCGGCCCATCTCGCGGATCTCCGACACGCGGGTGCGCACCAGCACGCCGGTGTCGGTGATCAGCATGATCTCGTCGTCGCAGTGCACCAGCGTGGCGGCCACCACCTTGCCGTTGCGCTCGCTTTGCTGAATGGCGATCATGCCCTTGGTGCCGCGGCCGTGGCGGGTGTATTCGATGATCGAGGTGCGCTTGCCATAGCCGTTTTCGGTGGCGGTCAGCACGCTTTGCTGCTCGTCCTCGGCCACCAGCATCGCGATCACGCGCTGGCCTTCTTCGAGCATCATGCCGCGCACACCGCGTGCATTGCGGCCCATGGGGCGCACGTCGTTCTCGTCAAAGCGCACCGCCTTGCCGCCGTCACTGAACAGCATCACGTCGTGCTTGCCGTCGGTCAGCGCCGCGCCGATCAGGTAGTCGCCGTCGTCCAGGTCGACCGCGATGATGCCGGCCTTGCGCGGGTTGCTGAACTCGTCCAGCGTGGTCTTCTTTACCGTGCCCATGGCCGTGCACATGAACACATAGTGGTCGGCCGGAAAGCTGCGGAACTCGCCGGTGAGCGGCAGCACCACGTTGATCTTCTCGCCCTCAGCCAGCGGGAACATATTGACGATCGGCCGGCCGCGCGATCCGCGCGAACCCTCGGGCACCTCCCACACCTTGAGCCAGTACATGCGCCCGCGGTTGGAGAAGCACAGGATCCAGTCGTGCGTGTTGGCGATGAACAGCTGGTCGATCCAGTCGTCTTCCTTGGTGGCTGCCGCCTGCTTGCCGCGCCCGCCGCGCTTTTGCGCGCGGTACTCCGACAGCGGCTGGCTCTTGATGTAGCCCGAATGGCTGAGGGTGAAGACCATGTCGGTGGGCGTGTTCAGGTCTTCGGTGGCCAGGTCTTGCGCATTGCGCTCGATCACGCTGCGGCGCGCGCCCAGCTTGGTCTGGCCGAACTCCTGCTTGATGGCGGCCAGTTCTTCGCCAATGATGGTCGACACCCGCTCGGGCCGCGACAGGATGTCCAGCAGATCGTCGATCTCGGCCATCACGTCCTTGTATTCGGCAACGATCTTGTCCTGCTCCAGCCCGGTCAGGCGCTGCAGGCGCATCTGCAGGATCTCCTGGGCCTGCGTGTCGCTCAGGGCGTACAGGCCGTCGCCCTGCATGCCGTAGGCGCGCTCGAGGCCCTCGGGGCGGTAGTCATCGGCGTTGATGGTGCCGCCGTCGGCACGGGCGCGCGTCAGCATCTCGCGCACCAAGGCGCTGTCCCAGCGGCGCGCCATCAGTTCGGCCTTGGCCACCGGCGGCGTGGGCGATTCGCGGATGATGCGGATGAACTCGTCGATGTTGGCCAGCGCCACCGCCAGGCCCTCGAGCACATGGCCGCGCTCGCGCGCCTTGCGCAGCTCGAACACGGTGCGCCGCGTCACCACTTCGCGGCGGTGCTGCAGGAAGATGTCGATCAGGTCCTTGAGGTTGCACAGCTTGGGCTGGCCCTCGACCAGCGCCACCATGTTCATGCCGAAGGTGTCCTGCAGCTGCGTCTGCTTGTACAGGTTGTTCAGCACCACCTCGGGCACTTCGCCGCGCTTGAGCTCGATCACCACCCGCATGCCCGACTTGTCGGACTCGTCCTGGATGTGGCTGATGCCTTCGATCTTTTTGTCGTTGACGAGCTCGGCGATGCGCTCGAGCAGCGTCTTCTTGTTCACCTGGTAGGGGATCTCGTCGACGATGATGGCCTGCCGCTGGCCCTTGTCGATGTCCTCGAAGTGGCACTTGGCGCGCATCACCACGCGGCCGCGACCGGTGCGGTAGCCCTCTTTCACGCCCTCGGTGCCGTAGATGATGCCGGCGGTGGGAAAGTCGGGCGCGGGCACGATCTCCATCAGCTCGTCCACCGACGCGCCGGGGTTCTTGAGCAGGTGCAGACAGGCGTCGACCACCTCGTTCAGGTTGTGCGGCGGGATGTTGGTGGCCATGCCCACCGCGATGCCGGCTGATCCGTTGACCAGCAGGTTGGGCAAACGCGTGGGCAGGACCAGGGGTTCCTTCTCGCTGCCGTCGTAGTTGGGCCCGAAGTCGACCGTGTCTTGGTCGATGTCAGCGAGCATCTCGTGCGCGATCTTCGACAGGCGGATTTCGGTGTAACGCATGGCCGCGGCGTTGTCGCCGTCCACGCTGCCGAAGTTGCCCTGGCCGTCCACCAGCATGTGGCGCAGCGAGAAGTCCTGCGCCATGCGCACGATGGTGTCGTACACCGCGCTGTCGCCGTGCGGGTGGTATTTACCGATCACATCACCCACGATGCGGGCGCTCTTCTTGTACGGCCGGTTCCAGTCGTTGTTGAGCTCGTGCATCGCGTACAGCACGCGGCGGTGCACCGGCTTGAGGCCGTCGCGCGCGTCGGGCAGGGCCCGGCCCACGATCACGCTCATCGCGTAGTCGAGGTAGCTGCGGCGCATCTCCTCTTCGAGGCTGATGGGCAGCGTTTCCTTGGCGAATGAGGTCATGGTGCGGGGGGTGTTGCGCGGGAAAGACAGCGATTTTAGGCGGCGGCCTCTGTGGCGATGCCGCAACAACGGCCAAACCATTTGGCCTGCTGCCGGCTTGGGCTCAGGCCCTTTCCTTGCGGGGTGAAAGCGCTATGGCACAATCTTTAAAGCGCTTTTGGTGATGGGCACCTTATCGCGTGTTGTGCAGCCCGGCTGCAGTCTTATCCGTGAGGAGAACCATGAAGAATCTGAACAAAGTGGCGGCGTTGATGGCCGGTCTCGGCATGGCTGGTTCTGCGCTGGCCATGGGCCACGCTTCGGCACCGGCCGTGACCGTTGACAACTGGCGCAACGGCACCGGCGAACTGGTGTGGAAGAACGGCACCAACGAACTCTGCTGGCGCGATGCCAGCTGGACGCCAGCCACCGCTGCCCAAGGCTGCGATGGCGCGATCCGTCCGGCACCCGCTCCGGCACCGGCACCGGCACCGGCACCGGCACCCGCTCCGGCACCGGCACCGGCACCGGCACCGGCTCCTGCCCCGGCCGCACGTCCGGCACCGGCCCCGGCGCCTGCCGCTGCTGCCCCGGCACCCGCTCCGGCCGCTCAGCCTGCCGCTGCTTCCAAGGTGACCTACGCCGCCGACACCTTCTTCGACTTCGACAAGGCCGTGCTCAAGGCCGAAGGCAAGGCCAAGCTCGACGATCTGGTCGGCAAGGTTAAGGGCATCAACCTGGAAGTGGTGATCGCCGTCGGTCACACCGACTCGGTGGGCGCTGACGCCCACAACCAGAAGCTGTCGGTGCGCCGAGCCGAGGCCGTCAAGGCTTACCTCGTGTCCAAGGGCATCGAGAAGAACCGCGTGTACACCGAAGGCAAGGGCGAGAAGCAGCCCGTGGCCGACAACAAGACTACCGAAGGCCGCGCGAAGAACCGTCGCGTCGAGATCGAAGTGGTCGGTACCCGTCCGAACCGCTGATCCTTCACCGGATCGCAGTCCAAAGCCCCGGCAACGGGGCTTTTTTCTTTTCTGACGCGACAATCCGCGCATGACCGTGAATGCTTCGCATGCGGGGGCTGCCCAGGGCAGCCACGCCAACACCAACGCCGACCCCGCCGAACTCGCCAAGTTCTCTGAACTCGCCCACCGCTGGTGGGACCCGGACAGCGAATTCCGCCCCCTGCACCAGATCAATCCGCTGCGCCTGCAGTGGATCGACCGGCTGGTGCCGCTGGCGGGCCTGCAGGTGGTGGACGTGGGCTGCGGCGGCGGCATCCTGGCCGACGCGATGGCGCGCAAGGGTGCGCAGGTGCTGGGCAGCGATCTGGCCACCAAGGCGCTGCGGGTGGCCCAGCTGCATGCGCTGGAGGCACAGACGCCCAACGTGCACTACCGCGAAACCAGCGCCGAGGCCCTGGCCGCCGAGCGTGCAGGCCAGTTTGACGTGGTCACCTGCATGGAGATGCTGGAGCATGTGCCCGACCCGTCCTCGGTGGTGCGCGCCTGCGCGCAGCTGGTCAAGCCAGGGGGCTGGGTGTTCTTCTCCACCATCAACCGCAACCCCAAGAGCTTCCTGTTTGCCATCGTGGGGGCTGAATACGTGCTGCGGCTGCTGCCGCGTGGCACCCACGAATACGCGCGGCTGATCAAGCCCAGCGAACTGGCCGCGCACTGCCGCGCCGCCGGGCTGGACCTGCAGCACAGCCGCGGCATGGAATACAACCCGATCACGCGTCGCTACTGGATGTCGGACGACACCAGCGTCAATTACCTCTTGGCCACCCGCCGGCCGGGCTGAGCGGGCTGAAGTGGGCTGAAAGGGGCAGGGCGATGTTGCAGCCGATGTTGAATCCGACATTCACGGGCGTGGAGGCGGTGCTGTTCGACCTAGACGGCACCCTGATCGACAGCGCCCCCGACCTGGGTGCCGCTGCTGACCAGATGCGCATCGACCGCGGCCTGCCGTCGCTGCCGCTGGAGCGCTATCGCCCCATGGCGGGTGCCGGCGCGCGCGGCATGCTGGGCATCGCCTTTGACATGACGCCCGAGCACCCCGACTACGAGGGCATGCGCGAGGAATTCTTTGTCAACTACGAGCGCTGCATGACCGAGCGCACCCGCGCCTTCGACGGCGTGGCCGAGTTGCTGGCGCAGATTGCGCAGCGCGGGCTGCTGTGGGG
>JBJTCL010000099.1:0-14456 GCA_046091865.1 Burkholderiaceae bacterium
TGCAACACGCCAGCCGCGTGATCGGTGACTGGATCGGCTTCTATCACCACCGGCGTCCCCACCAGGCGCTGGGCATGAGAACCCCTGCCGAGGCTTACGCTTTAGCAGCTTGACCTGTGCAGAAACCGATGGGTCAATACAGTCCAACACCACCAAGGCGGCCATCCCGCGTTCGGGTTCGTGCCCGGGCGGCTACTACGCCACCGGCAACTACTGCGTCGCCAGCCGTTGACGCGCACGCCCGGCGCGGTCAACGCGGCAAACGCGGCTAGCGCGGCCAGCGCGCTGGGGTATCACACGTCAGGCATCAACTGCCCGCCACCTTCATTCGGTTGATCAGCACCGAGCCGGTGGTCTTGGCGCCATAGGTGTAGGCGTCGGCGCCTACGGCCTGAATGCCGGCGAACATGTCTTTCAGGTTGCCGGCGATGGTGATCTCCTGCACCGGGTAGGCGATGCGGCCGTTCTCCACCCAGAAGCCGCTGGCCCCACGCGAATAGTCGCCGGTAACGTAGTTCACCCCCTGCCCCATCAGCTCGATCACGAACAGGCCGGTGCCGAGCTTGCGCAGCATCTCGTCCAGATCGTCGCCCGGCCGTGTCTGCCGTGAACTCAGCGTGAGGTTGTGCGAACCGCCGGCATTGCCGGTGGTCTTCATGCCCAGCTTGCGTGCCGAATAGGTGCTGAGAAAGTAGCCCTGGACCTCGCCCGCGTCCACCACCCTGCGTTCACGGGTGCGCACGCCCTCCTCGTCGAACGGCGCGCTGCCCTTGCCCAGCGGCGGGTGCGGGTCTTCGTGCAGGTCGATGTGCGACGGAAACACCGTCTGCCCCAGCGAATCCACCAGAAAGCTGCTCTTGCGGTACAGCGCACCGCCACTGACCGCATGCACAAAGGCGCCCACCAGGCCCGAGGCCAGCGGCGACTCGAACAGCCCCGGGCACTCCACCGTGCGGATCTTGCGCGACTTGAGCCGGCTGAGCGCGCGCTCGGCGGCGTAGCGGCCCACCGCCACCGGGCTGGCCAGGTCCTGCGCGCGGCGCATTGACGAATACCAGTAGTCGCGCTGCATGTCGTCGCCCTTGCCGGCGATCGGCGCCACCGACAGGCCGTGGCGCGAACTGGCGTAGCCGCCGCGAAAGTCGCGGGTGTGCGCGCTGAAGAAGTGGCTTTGCTGCGCCGACACCGACGCACCCTCGCTGTTGGTGATGCGGCGATCGGTGC
This sequence comes from Burkholderiaceae bacterium, assembly GCA_046091865.1. GTDB lineage: Bacteria > Pseudomonadota > Gammaproteobacteria > Burkholderiales > Burkholderiaceae_C > JBDLRH01. Next base: position 1,225 of record JBJTCL010000099.1, read on the forward strand.
TCAGCGCGGCCTCTTCGCACTCCAGCGCCATTTGCGCGGCCTGCTCGCTGGTGATGGCCCAGGGGTGGAACAAGTCCAGGTTGCGCTGCTCGGCCGGCTGCGCAATGTCGTCGGCATCGGGCAGGCCGGCCATCGGGTCTTCGGCGGTGAAGCGCGCGATGTCGTACGCTGCGCGCACCGTCTGCTCGATGGCCTGCGGCGAAAAGTCCGACGTGCTGGCGTTGCCGCGCTTGTTGCCCAGGTACACCGTCACACCCAGCGACTTGTCGCGGTTGCGTTCCACCGTCTCGAGCGAACCCTTGCGCACCGACACGCTGAGCCCGCAACCCTCGGAGGCCTCGGCACCGGCGTCCGACGCACCGAGCTTGCGCGCATGCGCCAGCGCCTGGTCGACCAGGTCCTCGAAGAACCGGCGCGAATAGGCAAAGCCGCTCTCGCCGATGGCGTTGCTGCCGTGCAAGTTGGGAGAAGTTGCGCGCTGGTGGGCCATGGGTTCCTTGTGTGTCGAAGACTATGATACTTGCGGCCGCTTTGCCCACGACCACGATCAAGCCTTTTCCATCATGTCCCGCAAACCCCGCAAGGGCTATTACGTTCGTGGTCAGTTCGTTGCCGAAGGCAGTGAGCTCGACCTGCAGCTCAAGGCCGAACTCAAGGGCACAGCCGAATCCAGCAAGACCGACCTCAAGCGCGAAAGCACCGAACTGCAAAAGCTCGGCGAGGCGCTGCTGACCCTGCGCAGCGACCTGATGGAGCGCCTGGCGCTGCCCGACCAGCTGCTCGATGCACTGGCCCAACTGCGTCGCATCACCAACTTTGAGGGCCGCCGTCGCCAGATGCAATTTGTCGGCAAGCTGATGCACAAGCTCGACGAGGCAGCGATTGATGCGATCCGCGAGGCGCTGGCCACGCAGCAGCAGGGTTCGGCCCGCGAGACGATGGCGCTGCATCAGGCCGAGCAGTGGCGTGAGCGCCTGGTGGCCGACGATGGCGCGCTGGCCGACTGGATGACGCTGAGCCCCGACACCGACACGCAGCAACTGCGCGCCCTGATCCGCCAGGCCCGCAAGGATGTGCAGCCCGATGCCACGTCGATCTCGCAGGGGCTGGCACCGCGGCGCGGCCGCGCGTGGCGCGAGATCTTCCAACTGGTGCGCGCGGGCCTGGACGCGCGCCATCCCGACGAAGCGCAGCCCATCGCTGATTCACACCGCCATGAGTGAACCCGCCTTTGACGCCGTGAAGATCGGCATCGTGTCGATCAGCGACCGCGCCTCCAGCGGCGTGTACGAGGACAAGGGCCTGCCAGCCCTCAAGGACTGGCTGGGTCGCGCGCTGAAGAACCCGATCACATTTGAGGCGCGGCTGATCCCGGACGAGCAGGCCCGCATCAGCGCCATGCTGATCGAGCTGGTCGATGCCGGCTGTTCGCTGGTGCTGACCACCGGCGGCACCGGGCCCGCACTGCGCGACGTGACGCCCGAGGCCACGCTGGCGGTGGCGCACAAGGAGATGCCGGGCTTTGGCGAGCAGATGCGGCAGATCAGCCTGCGCTTTGTGCCCACCGCCATTTTGTCGCGTCAGGTGGCGGTGATCCGCGACCGCAGCCTGATCATCAACCTGCCGGGGCAACCCAAGTCGATCCAGGAGACGCTGGAGGGCCTGAAGGCCGACGACGGCACGCCCGTGGTGCCCGGCATCTTTGCCGCCGTGCCCTACTGCATCGACCTGATCGGCGGGCCCTACCTTGAGACCAACGACGCGGTGTGCAAGGGCTTTCGGCCCAAGAGCGCGCTCAGGCCAGTGCGCGCCTGAGGCCACCGGCAAGACACCGCGCACTGGATGCGCACTGGACGCGCACTTGACGCGCGCAGGGCTCCCTACTTCCCCACCAGCTGGTTGAGCTTGTCGGCCTCGAACGTTTCCTTGCGCTGCGCGTCTGCGGGCACGCACGGCATGGGCTGGCCGGCCGACAACTGCTCGATGGCCTTCCACAGCAGCGCAATCTGGTGCTCCTGGCTGGCCGCGCTGTCGATCAGGCCCTTCATCGCCTGGTTCAGCGGGTCGTCGTCGTTGGTGATGCCGTAGGCGCTGAACTCGGGCTTGGGCCCGGGCTGGGCCTCGGTCACATCGGCGCTGTGACCGTCCCTGGACGGAATGATGCGTGCCGGAATACCCACCGCGGTGGCGCCAGCCGGCACCGGCTTGATCACCACTGCATTGCTGCCGATCTTGGCGCCGTCGCCCACGCTGAAGCCGCCCAGCACCTTGGCGCCCGCGCTCACCACCACATTGCGCCCGAGCGTCGGATGCCGCTTGGTGCCCTTGTACAGCGAGGTGCCGCCCAGCGTCACCCCCTGGTAGATGGTGCAGCCGTCGCCGATCTCGGCGGTCTCGCCCACCACCACGCCCATTGCATGGTCAAAGAACACGCGATCGCCGATCTTCGCACCCGGATGGATCTCGATGCCGGTGAGCCAGCGCGAGAGGTGCGAGATGAAACGCCCCACCCACTTGAAGCCGTGCGTCCAGCACCAATGCGCCGGGCGGTGCAGCCAGATGGCGTGCAGGCCGGGATAGCAGGTGATGACTTCCCAGGTGCTGCGCGCCGCGGGGTCGCGCTCGAGAATGCACCGGATGTCGGAACGCAGGCGATCAAGCATGGGGCACCGTCAACAGGGGCGTGCAGTCTAACGCGGCACAGGGCCACGGCGTCTCAGGGCTTCGCCTTGCGCGCCATGTCCAGCATCGCGCGCGCCACCCCGCGCAGGATGTGCACCTCTTCCAGCGTCACGCGGGCGCGGTTGAACATTTGGTTGAGGCGCGGCATCAGCTTCTTGGGTGCGGCCGGGTCCAGGTAGTCCACCGCCACCAGCGCCTCCTGCCAATGGTCCAGCAGGCCCTGCACCGCCTGCGCGTCGGCCGCCTGCGCATCGGGCGTGGCGGCTTGCACCGCAAAGCCGCCCAGCGCCAGGCGCCATTCGTAGGCGATCACCTGCACCGCAGCGGCCAGGTTGAGCGATCCAAACGCCGGGTCGGTGGGGATGCTCAGGCAGGTGTGGCAGCGGTACACATCCTCGTTCTTCAGGCCGTAGCGCTCGGGGCCGAACACAAAGGCCACCGACGCCTCGGTGGATGCGATCGACGGCAGATGCTCGCGCGGCGTGCGCGTGGGCGGCCCGAAGTCGCGCGGCGTCATGGCGGTGGCGCACAGGTGGGTGACGCCCTCAAGCGCCTCGTCCAGCGTGGCCACGATGCGCGCGCGCTGCAGCACGTCCAGGGCGCCGCTTGCGCGCTGCACCGCCTCGTCGCTGCGCAGCACGCCCGGGTGGCGCGGATTGACCAACACCAGATCGTCGAAGCCCATCACCCGCATCGCACGCGCCACCGCACCCACGTTGCCGGCGTGGCTGGTGTCGATCAGGACAAAGCAGGTGCGCATCGGGGGCGGGCGTAAAATGCGGGCATTGTCGCCTGCGGCATCGCCCGTGGCGCCACACGCCCCGCTCCTGATCAACGCGGCCCCGCCTTCGCGCGGTGCGCTGCAGAGGTTCCACAATCCATGTCGTCCAGCCTGCACCCCATGCTCAACGTGGCCATCAAGGCCGCACGCGCCGCCGGCGCCATCATCAACCGGGCCGCCCTCGATGTCGAGGCGGTGCGCGTGTCGCAAAAGCAGGTCAACGACTTCGTGACCGAGGTGGACCACGCCAGCGAGCAGGCCATCATCGACACGATGCTGGGCGCCTACCCCGACCACGGCATCCTGGGTGAGGAAACCGGGCGCACCCAGGGCAATCCCAGGTCAGACCATGTGTGGATCATCGATCCGCTGGACGGCACCACCAACTTCATCCACGGTTTTCCGGTGTACTGCGTGAGCATTGCGCTGCAGGTGCGCGGCCGCATCGAGCAGGCCGTCATCTACGACCCGTCCCGCAACGACCTGTTCACCGCCACACGCGGTCGCGGCGCTTTCCTCAACGACCGGCGCATCCGGGTGAGCAAGCGCACCTTGCTCAAGCAATGCCTGATCTCCACCGGTTTTCCGTTCCGCCCGGGCGACGACTTCAACACCTACCTGCGCATGATGGGCGACGTGATGAAGCTCACCGCCGGCCTGCGCCGCCCGGGTGCCGCGGCACTCGACCTGGCCTATGTGGCGGCCGGCTTCACCGACGGTTTCTTCGAGACGGGTCTGTCGCCCTGGGATGTGGCTGCGGGTTCGCTGCTGGTCACCGAAGCCGGTGGCCTGATCGGCAACTTCACCGGCGAGGCCGACTTTCTGGACCAGAAAGAATGCGTGGCCGGCAACCCGCGCATCTACGGGCAACTGGTGCAGCTGCTGGGCAAGTACAGCAAGTTCGCCAGCACCGCCGACAAGATGGCGCTGCACGACGCGCAGCGGGCTGGCACAGGTGTCGATGCGGGTGCCGATGCGGGCGCCGATGCGCGCACCGATGGGCCCGCCGCAGCGGCTGGCGCGGCCGGCGCAACAAGCGCCGCGCGCGAGGACGACGCTCCGTTCTGAACCCCCACGGCGTGCGTTGACGTGAGCACTGCGCAGCCCATGGACCTGTCGGCGCACACGCCGATGATGCAGCAGTACCTGCAGCTCAAGGCCGGCTTTCCGGACACGCTGCTGTTCTACCGCATGGGCGACTTCTACGAGCTGTTCTACGCCGACGCCGAGAAGGCCGCGCGGCTGCTCGACATCACGCTGACGCAGCGCGGCCAGTCGGCCGGGCAGCCGGTGGTGATGGCGGGCGTGCCCTTTCACTCGGTCGACAGTTACCTGGCGCGGCTGCTCCAGCATGGCGAGTCGGTGGCCATCTGCGAACAGGTGGGCGAGGTCGGCGCCGGCAAGGGGCCGGTGGAGCGCAAGGTGGTGCGGGTGGTCACGCCCGGCACACTCACCGACGCCGAACTGCTCCACGACAAAAGCGAGTCGGTGCTGCTGGCCTTGCACCAGGGCACGCGCGCGCGCTTGGGCCTGGCGTGGATGAGCCTCACCCAAGGCGAGATGCGGCTGACCGAATGCGACGCTGACGAACTGCCCGCCTGGGTGGCGCGCATTGCCCCGCGCGAGCTGCTGCACTCGGCCGACATCACGCCGGCCTTGATGCAGCAACTGCAGGGCCTGCGTGCGCTGGGCACCGGCGGCGCGGCGGCAGCGCTGACGCTCACCGAGCGGCCCGCCTGGACCTTTGACGAAGCGCTGGGCCAGCGCAAGCTGCTCGATCAATTGCAGGCGGCCAGCCTGGACGCGTGGCAAGCCAGCGATCTTGCCCACGCCCATGCGGCCGCTGCGGCCTTGCTGTCGTTTGCCGAGCACACCCAGGGACGCGCGCTGTCGCACCTGCAGTCGCTGGCGGTGCAGCGCAGTGATGCGCTGATCGACCTGCCCGCCACCACGCGGCGCAACCTCGAGCTGGTGCAGACGCTGCGCGGCGAGGATGCGCCCACGCTGTTTTCGCTGCTGGACACCTGCTGCACCGGCATGGGCAGCCGCGCGCTGCGGCGCTGGCTGCTCGAGCCCCGGCGCGATCGCACCGAGGCGCAGCAGCGGCTGGCCGCCATCGGCGCGCTGCGCGACGGCCCCTGGCAAGACCTGCGCACCGCCCTGCGCCATGTCAGCGATGTGGAACGCATCAGCGCACGGCTGGCGCTGCGGCAGGTGCGTCCGCGCGAACTGGTGGGCCTGCGGCAATCGATGCAGCAATCGGCCGATCTCGCGCAGCGGCTGCACGCCTTGGGCGGCCCGCTTTCGGCGCTGGCGAGCCGCCTGCATCCGCCACCCGAGGTGCAGGCGCGGCTGGCGCAGACGGTGGCCGAGGAACCCGCCGCGATGGTGCGCGACGGTGGCGTGATCGCGCCCGGCTTCGATGCCGAGCTGGACGAACTGCGCAGCATCCAGCACAACTGCGACGCATTCCTGCTCGACCTGGAGCAGCGCGAGCGCGCACGCACCGGCATCGGTAACCTGCGGGTGCAGTTCAACAAGGTGCATGGCTTCTTCATCGAGGTGACCGCCAGTGGCCTCGACCGCGTGCCCGACGATTACCGGCGCCGCCAGACGATGAAGAACGCCGAGCGCTTCATCACGCCCGAGCTCAAGGCCTTCGAGGACAAGGCGCTCAGCGCACAGGAGCGCGCCCTGCAGCGCGAAAAGTGGCTGTACGAGCAGCTGCTGGAAGACCTGCAGCCGCAGGTGCCGGCACTGGGCACGTTGGCGCAGGCACTGGCGTCGCTGGATGCGCTGTGCGCGCTGGCCGAACGTTCGCTGACGCTCCAGTGGAGCGAGCCGCAGTTCATGCGCGAACCCGGCATCGAGATCCGCGCCGGGCGGCATCCGGTGGTGCAGGCGCGCCTGGCCGAAACCGCGGGCCAGGGCACGCGCGGCGCCGGCGGCTTCATCCCCAACGACACGCAGCTGGGCCCGAAGCAGCGCATGCAGGTGATCACCGGCCCCAACATGGGCGGCAAGAGCACCTACATGCGGCAGGTGGCCATCATCTGCCTGCTGGCCAGCATGGGCTCGTACGTGCCGGCGCAGTCATGCCGGCTGGGCCCGCTGGACGCGATCCACACCCGCATCGGCGCGGCCGACGATCTGGCCAACGCGCAGTCGACCTTCATGCTCGAGATGACCGAGGCCGCGCAGATTTTGCGCAGCGCCACGCCGCAGTCGTTGGTGCTGATGGACGCGGTCGGCCGCGGCACCAGCACCTTCGATGGCTTGGCGCTGGCCGCTGGCATCGCCGCGCACCTGCACGACCGCACCCAGGCCTTCGTTCTGTTTGCCACCCACTACTTCGAGCTCACCGAGTTTCCGACCCGGCACCACGCCGCGGTGAACATGCACGTAAGCGCGGCCGAGTCCGGTGCCGACATCGTGTTCCTGCACGAACTGCAGCCCGGCCCGGCCAGCCGCAGCTATGGCGTGCAGGTGGCGCGGCTGGCCGGCATGCCCGCACCGGTGCTCAACCACGCGCGCGCCGCGCTGGCCAGCTTGGAATCACAACAGGCCGCCGGCCGCGAGCAGGTTGACCTGTTTGCCGCGCCCCCTGCCGAGCCGGACCGCGGCCCGTCGCCGGTGGAAGCCGCCCTGGCCGCGCTGGACCCCGATGCCTTGAGCCCGCGCGAGGCGCTGGATGCGCTGTACACGCTGCGCAAGCTGCTTGGATGACTAAACTTCCGCGGTTCACAACCGTAATCACGTCATGACTTACTGCGTCGCCATCAAGCTCAACGCCGGCCTGGTGTTCCTGTCGGACTCGCGCACCAACGCCGGGCTCGACCAGATCAGCAGCTTCCGCAAGATGATCGTGTACGAGAAGCCGGGCGACCGCTTCATGGTGCTGCTGTCGGCCGGCAACCTGAGCATCTCGCAGTCGGTGCGCGAGATCCTGCAGATCGAGCAGCTGCCCGACGAGCACGGCGGCGAACCCATCACCATCTGGAACGCCAGAAGCATGTTCGATGCCGTGCGGGTGCTGGGCTCGGCTGTGCGCCATGTGTACGAACGCGATGCGCAGGCGCTCAAGTCGGCGGGCGTGGACTTCAATGTGTCGCTGATCTTCGGCGGGCAGATCCGTGGCGAGAACATGCGCCTGTTCCAGGTGTATTCGGCGGGCAACTTCATCGAGGCCACGCCCGAGACGCCCTACTTCCAGATCGGCGAATCCAAGTACGGCAAGCCGGTGCTCGACCGGGTGATCAAGCCCGAGACGCCGCTCAACGAGGCGGCCAAGTGCGCGCTGGTGTCGATGGACTCCACCCTCAAGTCCAACCTGTCGGTGGGCCTGCCGATGGACATGGTGGTGTACGAGCACGACACCTTCCAGACCGACAAGATCGTCTGCATCGACGAGCAAAACCCTTACTTCCGCATGCTCAACAGCAGCTGGGGCCAGAAGCTGCGCCAGGTGTTTGACAGCATCGAGGACCCGATGTGGAACGGCGGCGCCACCGAGGTGCCGCTGATCGTGCCCACCGCCCGCAGCAAGCCGCTGAAGAAGATCACCACGCCGCAGGAAAAGCTGGTGTGAGCGCACCGCTGCAGCCCCTGGTCTTTGCCCACGGCAACAGCTTTCCCGGCGGCACGTACACCCAGCTGCACAAGAGCCTGCGACAGCGCGGCTTTGCGGCCAAGGCGGTCGACCGCTTCGGGCACGATCCCAAGTACCCGGTCACCAACAACTGGCCGCACCTGGTGCAGCAGCTGTTCGACTTTGCACACCGCGAAGCCGACAAGGCGGGCGCGCCGGTGTGGCTGGTGGGCCATTCGCTGGGCGGCTTTCTCAGCGTGCTGTGCGCGGCCCGCCACCCCGAGGTGGCGCGCGGCGTGGTGCTGATCGACTCGCCCATGCTGGGCGGCTGGCGCGCCAGCGCGGTGCGCATGCTCAAGCAGGCGCAGCTGGTGGGCGCGCTGTCGCCCGGCGCCGTGAGCCACAAGCGCCGTCAGCGCTGGCCCGACGCAGCCGCGGCGCTGGCGCACTTTGAGCACAAGCGCGCCTTTGCACTGTGGGACCGGCAATGCCTGCTCGACTACATCGAGCACGGCACGATGGACGCCGAGGGCCAGCGGGTGCTGCGCTTTGACCGCGACATCGAAACCGCGATCTACAACACCCTGCCCCACAACCTCGAGGGCGTGCTGCGCCGCCATCCGCTGCGCTGCCCGGTGGCTTTCATCGGCGGCACGCGCTCGGTGGAGATGCGGCAGGTGGGCATGGCCATGACCGAGAAGCTCACCCACGGGCGCATCATGCTGCTGGAGGGAACGCACCTGCTGCCGATGGAAAAGCCGCTGGCGGTGGCCGCCGCGGTGGAGGCGTCGATCCGCGGCATGGAGCGCAACGCGCCGGCCTGAACACCGCGGCCCTTGTGCGGCGCGCCGCCCTGCGCGGGCAGGCATCCACTGTATATTTGCACAGTGGACATCAACAGCAAGCTTGCCATCCTGGCCGACGCGGCCAAGTACGACGCCTCGTGCGCCTCCAGCGGCAGCGAGCGGCGTGATGCGCGCTCGTCACCCACGCCCGGCGCCATCGGCTCGACCGAAGGCATGGGCATCTGCCACAGCTACGCACCCGACGGCCGCTGCATCTCGCTGCTCAAGATCCTGCTGACCAACTGGTGCATCTACGACTGCCTGTACTGCGTCAACCGGGTGTCGAGTAACGTGCCGCGCGCCCGCTTCACCGTGGATGAGGTGGTGCAGCTCACGCTGGACTTCTACCGCCGCAACTGCATCGAGGGCCTGTTCCTGTCCAGCGGCATCATCCGCAACCCCGACTACACGATGGAGCAGGTGGTCGAGGTGGCGCGCCGCCTGCGCGAAGAGCACGGCTTTCGCGGCTACATCCACCTGAAGACCATCCCCGACGCGGCGCCCGAGCTGCTGGCCCGCGCCGGCCTGTATGCCGACCGGCTGAGCATCAACATCGAGCTGCCCACCGCGCACAGCCTGGTGCGGCTGGCCCCCGAGAAAGACGCGCAGGCGATCGAGCGCAGCATGGGGCGGCTGAAGCTGCACATCGACGAGTCGCGCGAGGCCCGGCGGCCCGCCCCGGCGGTGGTGTCGGTGCCGCGCAGTCCGGCGCGCGGCGCCCGGGCGCCGCGCTTTGCGCCAGGCGGCCAGCGCACGCAGATGATCGTGGGCGCCGACGACACCAGCGACCGGCTCATCCTGGCCACCAGCGCGCGGCTGTACGGGCAGCATCGCCTGCGCCGGGTGTACTACTCGGCCTTCAGCCCCATCCCCGATGCGTCGGCCGCGCTGCCGCTGAAGGCGCCGCCGCTGGTGCGCGAGCACCGCCTGTACCAGGCCGACTGGCTGCTGCGCTTTTATGGCTTCACCCACGACGAGATCGTGGCCGACGCGCGCAGTGGCATGCTCGACCTGGAAGTGGACCCAAAGCTGGCCTGGGCACTGGCGCACCGCGAGGCCTTCCCGGTGGACCTGAACCGTGCCCCGCGCGAGCAACTGCTGCGCGTGCCGGGCCTGGGCGTGCAGTCGGTGCAGCGGCTGCTGGCGGCACGCCGCGTGCGCGCGCTGCACCGCGACGACCTCGACCGCCTGCGCGTGCCGCTGCAGCGGGTGCTGCCCTTTGTGACGCTGCCTGGCCATCACCCCGGCGCCATGCTGGACGCCACGGGCCTGCGCGAACGCCTGATCGCGCCCACGGCCTTCACGCAGGCCCGGCCCGCAACAGCGCCGATGCAGGGCGACCTGTTCGCTGGGGCGTGACAGCCCCCCCACGCCAGCCATGCCCGCCCTAACCGCCCACCACTGCATCGAGCTGCGCACCGAAGCCGACTTTGCCGGCTTCCGAGCGGCGGCGCGCATGCTGCTGGCACAGGGCGTGGCGCCCGAAGCCGTGATCTGGCAGGTGGGTGGGCGCGATGCCGATAGCCTGTGGGACGCCACCCCCGACCTGCTTGCGCCTGCAGGCGCGGACGGTCCACCGGATCTGGAGCCGGTGGGTGGCAAGCAGACAGCCGCGACGCCAAGGTCCATGACGCCGGATGCCGCAAACACGCCACTGCACATCCCGCGCGACTGGATGACCCAGCTGCAGTGGATGAGCCTGCATGCCGATGAATCGCGCCACGAGCGCATGTACCGCCTGCTGTGGCGCTTGCAGCAGCAGCCCGCGCTGCGCCTCGACGCGCTGGATGCCGAGGTGCTGCGCATGGGGCAATGGGCGCGCGCGGTGCGCCGCGACCTGCACAAGATGAAGGCCTTTGTGCGCTTTCGGCCGGTGCCCGCCAGCGACGATGCAGGCCGCACGCCGCTGCATGTGGCCTGGTTCGAGCCGGCGCACCACATCGTCGAGGCCGCGGCGGGTTTCTTCCAGCGCCGATTCACCGGCATGCGCTGGGCCATCCTCACCCCACGCGGCAGCGTGCGCTGGGAACCGGGCGGTGCGCTGCAGTTCGGCCCGCCCGCGCGCCGCGACGATGCCCCCGGGCCCGATGCCGGCGAGGCGCTGTGGCTCACCTACTACCGACACACCTTCAACCCGGCGCGGCTCAAGCTGCAGGCCATGCGCAAAGAAATGCCGCGCCGCTACTGGCCGCTGCTGCCCGAGGCGGCGCTGATCAGCGAGCTGGTGCAATCGGCCACCGAGCGCAGCGGCCGCATGCTGACCGAAGAGCCCACGGCCGCGCCGTTGCAGGCCCGTTCGCGCGCGGTGCAGCAGGCCACGCAGCCGCTGCGCCGCCCCGCTGCCGGCGATGCATCGGTCAGTGAGTCAGGCGATGACTCAGGCGCGCCAGTCGACCACGCCCGTCCAGGCGGTGGCCAGCACCACGATGCCAAAGCTGATGCGGTACCAGGCAAACGGCACGAAGCTGTGGGTGGCCACGTAGCGCAGCAACCAGCGCACGCACACCCAGGCGCTCAGGAATGAGAACAGCAGGCCCACGCCGAACATCGGCAGGTCGGCCCAGCTGAGCAGCGCACGGTCTTTGTACAGGCTGTACGCGCCGGCGCCGATCAGCGTGGGGATGGCCAGGAAGAACGAGAAGTCGGTGGCGGCCTGCCGGCTCAGGCCCATCAGCATGCCGCCGATGATGGTGGCGCCGCTGCGGCTGGTGCCCGGTACCAGCGCCAGGCACTGCACCAGCCCCACCTTCAGCGCGTCCAGCGGGCCCATGTCGTCCACCCGCTGCACCCGCACCACCGCCTGCTGGCGGCGCTCGGCCCACAGGATGATGAAGCCGCCCACGATGAAGGCCGCGGCCACCACCGTGGGGGTGAACAGATGCGCCTTGATCGCCTTGCCCAGCAGCAGGCCCAGCACCACCGCCGGCACGAAGGCGATGGCCACGTTCAGCGCAAAGCGCTGCGCCTGACGCTGGGTGGGCAGCGCCACCACGGTGGCGGCCAGCTTCTGCCAGTACACCAGGATCACCGCCAGGATGGCGCCGGTCTGGATGGCGATGTCAAAGACCTTGGCCTTCTCGTCGTCAAAACCCAGCAGCGCGCCGGCCAGGATCAGGTGGCCGGTGCTGGAGACCGGCAGGAACTCGGTCAGTCCCTCCACCACCCCCATTACCGCGGCCTTGAGCAGCACCACAACGTCCACGTCGACTCCAGTGAAAGACCGCGATTATCCGGGCCGCGCCAGGGGCGCTTTCGGGCCCGGGCGGGGGCATCCCCCGAAAAGCGGCATGGCGGCTAGCCATTCCTGCCGCGCGTCCGACTCAAGTCGCCCGCGCGCAGGCCGATGACTGCCCTGAACAGCGTGCTTTGCGCATCCGGCGCAGGGCGCGGTTCAGGTTCACGCGCAGGGCTATACCGGCTTTGCGGTGGTTGTTGTCCAGCACTTCCTCGAGGGAGCCCACATGGCGCTTGTCAAGAAACCCCGTGCCGACGCTGAAGTCGCACACGCTTCCCACGCCCCGGCCGGGGTCAATGCCAATGCCGCCCGCGAGGCCGAGGCGCAGCGCCGACGCGCCCGCACCCTGGCCAAGCAACAGCAGACCTCCGAGCGCATCTCGGCGGCGTCCACCGAGCTGTCGGCGGGCATCAACGAGGCGTCGTCGGCATCCGAGGAGCTCAAGCGCGCCTCTGACCAGATCGCCACCGGCTCGGAAGAGGCCTCGGCCGCCGCGCAGCAGTCGCTGGCAGCGCTCACGCAGGTCACCACCTCGATCGGCCGCCAGTTGCAGGCGGTGAATGGTGCGCAAAAGCGCGCCACTGGCATGCAGGAGCAGGCCGCCGAGATCAACAGCGGCGTGAAGGCGCTGGTGGACAACCTGACGGTCGCCACCGAGCGGCAGGCCGAGTCGGTGAAGATGGTGGCCGAGCTGGAGCGCCAGGCCTCCAACATCGGCGACATCGTCAATGCGTCAGACAGTTCGCCGACAGCACTTCATCGCTGCGCGGCCTACGTAGAGCCAGTAAGCCCAAGAGGAGAAGCGACTGCTCACATGTTGCGTCTGAACTCGTTTCAACACCGCTGCCTGTCCAACGCCTGTCCATCAAGGAGCAGACATGGCATCGATTCGACAACGCAACGGCAAGTGGCAAGCACGCGTAGCCCGCAAGGGGCACCCAACGCAAGTACAAACCTTCCTGACCCGCAGCGAGGCGCAGAAGTGGGCACGCAAGATTGAAGTGGAACTGGACCGAGACAACCAGACGCCAGAGGAGAAGACAAAGCGCCTAACCCTTCGCGACCTGTTACTTCGCTACCTTGAAGAAGTCACCCCAAAAC
>JBJTCL010000100.1:0-17275 GCA_046091865.1 Burkholderiaceae bacterium
CGCGTGCTGGGCTCACGCTCGCACGGCCTCGGGCCACTGGATGCCTGGCTGGCGCAGTTGAACCGCCCCCACACCTTCACGGCCACCGGCAGTTCGCTCAAGTTCTGCCGCATCGCCGAGGGGGCGGCCGATGTGTACCCACGCTTTGGCCCCACCAGCCAGTGGGACACTGCAGCCGGCCAATGCGTGCTGGAGCAAGCGGGCGGCAAGGTGGTGGATGCGCAGGGCCAGCGGCTGCGGTATGGGCTGGATTTGCCGCTGCTCAATGGCGATTTTGTGGCGTGGGGAGATGAAGCCGAAGTAAATCTTGGCCATCGGGCGGCCGACAAACAACCCAAGCCAAGTCCGCGGATTTAGTGTTGCGGGCTGACTGATCAAAGATAGAAAGGGTCGACGATGGGAGCACGGGAACATTTGGCGCGCTTTGGCGTGAGCGTGGAGCAGGCTTGCGCCTGGATCTTTGAACACATTGACAGACCGCAGGACATTCACACGGTGGCGCGCAGTGCCGGCATCACGAACACCATGCTGGCCGAGATCGTCGGGATTCCGGGCATCACAGGCGTGGAGGTCAGCGCGTAGATCAGCGCTCGCGGCCTGAATGGCCGCGAGCTTGACGATAACCCCTCGCCCTCTGACCGTGCGCCAGACGACCGCGGCGGTGGAGACGGGGCGACCCCCGAGACACCCCGGCCGGAAGACGACCCCTCGTCGGGCAACGATTCAGCGGGCGATGACTCGCCGGATGACTCCCCAGACGATTCGCCAGAGGACTCCACTGAGGATGAGTCGCCCGAAGACGACACCCACAGCCTGTTGCCCGACGAACTGGTGTCGCTCGCATCCTTGGTTACCCCCAACGCCCGCACGGACGATCTGTCCAACGCAAGCCTGCGCGAGGCGGCGCTGGCCAAAGGCGTGACGACCGCACAGTACGACGCCCTGTTCAGTCCGGCGGGCCTGGATGAAAACAAGGACGGCACGCTGCAGGGCAGCGAATTGGGACTGCCCAGCTTGCCCGCAATCCCGGCCACGGCGGCCAGTCTGGAGTCGCTGGTCTACGGTACCTTGCTGAACCTGATCGAGCGCGTGGACGCATCCGAAGCCCGCGCGTTGGATGACTTTGAGGGCGACGACTCTCTGGCCAACCCGGCATTCGCCGTGCTATTGGCCTCTGTATTCGACGACGCAGCCAACCCGCCTGTGCTGCAAGGCCCTGCGCTGCGCGATGCGTTGGCCACGGCAGTGGCGCAAGCTGCGCTGGTGGGCGTAGGCGGCGAAGGCCCGCTGGAGCGGCTGTACGAAGGCGTGCTGAGCCTCTGAAACGGCCGCACCGCGCACAGGCCTGCTGGCATCGCGGCAGCGCCCACGACCACCCTCAAGGCGCCCCTGCGGCGCCTTTCTCGGGCTTGTTGAATTTCATATAGGGGCTGCTATACTCCGCCCCCTATATGAATTCCGAGCTCCGGATCCCGCTGAACACCACGCCCGAGCAGGCCCAACGCCTGCTGGCGCTGCAGGCCGCCTTTGCGCAGGTCTGCAATGCGCTGGCCGAGACGGTGCAGCAGACGCGGATCTGGAACCGGGTGGTGCTGCACCACCTGGCCTACAAGCGCCTGCGCGAGCAGTTTCCGGCGATGGGTTCGCAGATGGTGTGCAACGCCATCTATTCGGTGTCGCGCCACAGCCGCATCGTCTTTCAGCACCCGGCCAGCCCCTTTCACATCGGCAAGCTGGGTGAGCGCCCACTACCCAGGCTGCAGTTCACCCCCACCTGCCCGGTGTACTTTGACCGCCACACGCTCAGCATCAAGGACGGGCAGCTGTCGATGTACACGCTGGACGGGCGCATGCGCTTTCAGCTGGGGCTGCGCCCCGAGGACGAGCAGCGCTTTCATCAGGGCAAGCTGCGCGAGGTGGTGCTGTCGCAGTACGCACCCGGCGCCTTTGCCCTGAGCTTCACCTTTGGCGACGCACCGGCCGCCGACGCCGAACCTGAAGCCGAAGCCGACATCACACCCCAGCAGCGCGGCAACCCCGCCCAACCTGCGCACGCTGCGCAGCCTGCACCAGCGCAGCCCGCCACGACGCCGCTGCCCGATTACCTGAAAGTGGAGCCCCTGAATGAATCCGCCTAACCCCGCCCTGGCGCGCCCCGGCCTGCCCGGCGCCGCGCAGCGCAGCGAGCTGTGGCAAACGCTGCAACCGCTGCGGCCCTACTTTGTGCGGTCGATCTGGTTCACCGTGATCGCCACGCTGCTGCAGTTGGCGTCCACCGGCTACATGATGGAGGTGTTCGGCCGCGTGGTGAACAGCCGCAGCCACACCACGCTGCTGATGCTGACGCTGCTGGTGCTGTTCGTGTGGCTGATCATGGAACTGCTGGAGTGGGCGCATTCGGCCGAGATGCACCACGCAGGCCTTGCGTTTGACAAGGCCACCAACGCGCGCGTGTTCCGCCTGGCGTTCGAGGCCAACCTGCGCCGCGTGCCTGGTGGCAGCGCGCAGACCATCACCGACCTGCGCACCGTGCGCGAGATCTTCAAGTCGCCGGTGATCACCGCGATTATGGAGTCGCCGGTGTCCTTCGTGTTCCTGATCCTCATTTTTGCGATCAGCCCGGTGCTGGGCTGGGTGGCAGTGGCAACGGCGGTGCTGCAGCTGGCGATTGCGCTGCTCAACGAGCGCAGCACCCAGCCGCCGCTGACCGCTGCCAACCGCAGCGCCATCGAGGCACAGCAAACCGCCGATACCTCGCTGCGCAACGCGCAGGTGATCGAGGCCATGGGCATGCTGCGCAATGTGCATCAGCGCTGGTTTGCCAAGCAGCGCGAGTTCCTGAACCGCCAGGCCATCGCCTCTGACAAGGCGGGCATCTACTCGTCGCTGTCCAAGCTGCTGCAGCTGGTCACCACCTCGGGCCTGCTGGGCCTGAGCACCTGGATGTTCATGCACAACATGTTCAACGGCGGCGCCAGCATGATGATCATCTCGTCCATCCTGGGCGGCTTGATGCTCAAGCCGCTGGTGCAGGTGGTGGCCCAGTGGCGCAACCTGGTGAATGCGCGCGACGCCTGGCGGCGCCTGAGCACGCTGATGGCCGCACTGCCGCCCAAGCCCGAAGCGATGCCGCTGCCGCCGCCGCGCGGTGCCGTCACCGCCGAGGCCCTTGTGGCGGTGGCACCTGGCACGCAGGCATCCATCCTGCGCGGGGTGAGCTTTGCGCTCAACCCAGGCGAGGTGCTGGCCGTGATCGGCCCGTCGGCGGCGGGCAAGACCACGCTGGCGCGGGTGCTGGCCGGCCTGTGGCCGTCCATGGGCGGCAAGGCCCGGCTGGACGGGGTGGACCTGTTCACCTGGGACAAGGCCGAGCTGGGCCCGCATGTGGGCTACTTGCCGCAGGACGTGGAACTGTTTGACGGCAGCATCGCCGACAACATCGCCCGCTTTGGCGACACCGACCTGCGCCAGGTGCAGGATGCCGCCCGCGCGGTGGGCCTGCACGAGTTCATCGAGTCACTGCCCGAGGGTTACGACACCGACGTGGGCCCCGAGGGCGCACGCTTGTCGGGCGGACAGCGCCAACGCATCGGCCTGGCGCGTGCGCTGTACGGCCATCCGGTGTTCGTGCTGCTGGACGAACCCAACTCGAGCCTGGACGAAGCCGGTGACGCCATCCTCAACCAGACGATTGCGCGCTACAAGGCGCAGGGCACCACCTTCATCGTCATCACCCACCGCACCGGCCTGCTGAAGGTGGTGGACAAGATCCTGCTGCTGCGCGACGGCCAGACGCAGGCCTTTGGCCCCCGCGACGACGTGCTGGCCGCACTGCAAAAGGCGCAGCAGGGTGCGGCACAGCCAGGCGCCGTGCAACCTGCCCTTCCCCAGGCGCAGGCTGCCCAGGGTGCGCAGGCCGCCCCACCCACGCGGCCCGCCGGTGGCCCGCAAGGAGCGCCGCAATGACCGCCACCGCCTCCACCGCATCCCCCTTGTCCTCTGCACCGCAGGCCACCATGCCCAAGGCATCACTCGCACCCCATGCATCCAGCCCGCTGCGCGAGGCGCTGTGGACCTTCCGCCGCGAGTTCTTTATGGTGGGCGTGTTCAGCGCGATCGCCAACCTGCTGATGCTCACCCCCACCATCTACATGCTCAACGTGTACGACCGGGTGATGATCAGCGGCAGCGACCTGACGCTGGTGGCGGTGTCGCTGCTGTGCCTGTTTTTGGTGGGCGTGATGGCGCTGGCCGAATGGACGCGCTCGCGCGTGCTGGTGCGCCTGGGCATGCGGCTGGACGAGATGCTGAGCACCCGCGTGTTCAATGCCAGCTTTGAGGACTACCTGACCAGCGCCTCCAAGGCGCCCACGCGCGCCTTCAACGAGCTGATCCAGGTGCGGCAGTTCCTGACCGGCAACGGCGTCTTTGCACTGTTCGATTCACCCTGGGGCCCGATCTACATCGCGGTGATGTTCCTGCTGCATCCGCTGCTGGGCTGGCTGTCGATCGGCTTTGCGCTGGTGCAGGCCGCGCTGGCGTGGTTCGGGCACCGCAAGAGCGTGGCACCCACCACCGCCGCATCACAGGCGCAGACCGATGCGCAGGTGTACCTGCAGGGCAAGCTGCGCAACGCCGAGGTGCTGGAGTCCATGGGCATGGTGGACAACCTGTACCGCCGTTGGCTGCAACTGCACCAGCGCTCGCTGAACGCCGCCACCAAGGCACACGCCACCTCGTCGCGGGTGAACGCCTTCAGCAAGTACGTGCGCCATGCGCAGCAGTCGTTGTCGCTGGGCGCGGGTGCGCTGCTGGCCATCGACGGCCAGATCTCCATCGGCGCGATGATCGCGGCCAACGTGCTGATGTCGCGCGCGCTGGCGCCCATCGACATGCTGGTGGCCAACTGGCAGGGCTTCATCATGGCGCGCGACTCGTTCCGCAAGCTCGAGGAACTGCTGGCTGGCACCAGCGACGACGAGCCGGCACTGCGCCGCGTGGCCCCCAAGGGTGACCTGGAACTGCAAGCCGTCACCGCACCGGTGGCCGGCCGCGCCGAGCCCATCCTCAAGGGCATCAGCTTTGCAGTGAAAGCCGGCACCGTGGTGGCCGTGTTGGGGCCCTCGGGCTCGGGCAAGAGCACGCTGGCGCGCTGCATCATGGGCATCTGGCCCAAGATGGGCGGTGAGGTGCTGCTGGACGGCCTGCCCCTGCGCGGCTGGAACCGCGCTGAGCTGGGCCCCTTCCTGGGCTACATGCCGCAGGACGTGGAACTGTTTGACGGCACGATTGCCGAGAATATCGCGCGCTTCAGCGAGGTCGACTCCGAAAAGGTGATTGCTGCGGCGCGCGGTGCGGGCCTGCACGAGATGATCCTGCGCTTTCCCAAGGGCTACGACACGCCCATCGGCGAAGCGGGCAATGCGCTGTCGGGCGGCCAGCGGCAACGCATTGCGCTGGCGCGCGCCATCTACGGCGAGCCGGCGCTGATCGTGCTGGACGAACCCAACGCCAACCTGGACGACGCGGGCGAAGCCGCGCTGGCCCAGACGGTGCAGCAGCTCAAGGCTAAGGGCAAGACGGTGGTGCTGATCACCCACCGCCCCGGCATCGTCGGCATTGCCGACCATATCGTGCTGCTTGATGGCGGCGCGCTCAAGGCCTCGGGCCCGCGCGATGCGGTGCTGGCCGCGCTGCGCACAGCACAACAGGCTGCACAGCAGGCAGCACAACAGGCAGCTCAGCAGGGCGCCCAGCCGCCCGTGCAACCCACCCCTGGTCGCCCCGCGTAAGGAGGACACCCGATGAACACGAACGAACGCACCCCCATGAACGACACGAACGTCAATACCAACGGCAATGCCAAGGCCCACGACGGCATGGACGCCGGCCGCGCCGCACGCATCGGCATGATCGCGCTGGCGGTGGGCTTTGGCGGCTTTTTGCTGTGGGCCGGCTTTGCACCGCTGGACGAAGGCGTGCCCGCGCAAGCGCTGGTCAGCATCGACACCAAGCGCAAGCCGGTGCAGCACCTGAGCGGCGGCATCCTGAAGGAGGTGCTGGTGCGCGAAGGCGATGTCGTCAAGGACGAACAGGTGGTAGCGCGGCTGGAGCCGGCGGTCACCAAGGCCAACTACGAAGCCTCGCGCCAGCGCTACTTTGGCCTGCGTGCGATCGAGGGCCGGCTGCTGGCCGAACAGGGCGGCGGCACGCGCATCAGCTGGCACCCCGACCTGCAGGAGGGCGGCAAGGACCCGCAGATCCGCGCGCAGATGCAGACGCAGGAACAACTGCTGCAGGCGCGCCAGGCCGCGCTGGCGGCCGATCTGGCGGCCATCAACGAAAGCATCCGCGCGCAGCAATCGCAGATCGAGACGCTGCGCGGCATGCTCGAGCTGCGCAAGCAGCAGTTCAACCTGCTGTCCGAGCAGCTCAAGAACATCCGCGGCCTGGTGGCCGAAGGCTACGCGCCGCGCAACCAGCAGCTGGATCTGGAGCGCGCGGTGGCCGAGTCCATGGCGGCGCAGACCGACCTGCAAGGCGGCATGGTGCGTGCACAAAGCGCCATCAGCGAACTGCGCCAGCGCGCCATTGCGCGCCAGCAGGAATACCGCAAGGAGGTGGAAACCCAGCGCGCCGACGTGACGCGCGAGGTGCAGGCCGAGGCCGAAAAGTACGCCGCGTTGCAGCTGGACCTCCAGCGAGTGGACATCAAGGCCACAGCGGCCGGCCAGGTGGTGGGTCTGGCGGTGCAGGCCTCGGGCAGCGTGATCAGCCCGGGCTTCAAGCTGATGGACATCGTGCCCAAGGATGAAGCGCTGCTGCTGGAGGCCAAGATTCCGCCGCATGTGATCGACCGGGTGCGCGCCGGCCTGCCGGTGGACATTCGCTTCAGCACCTTCTCGCACACACCCACGCTGGTGGTCGATGGCGAGGTGGTGTCGGTCTCGGGTGACATGCTGACCGAGCCGCAGACCAACGCGATGTACTACCTGGCGCGTGTCAAGGTGACGGCCGAGGGCCTGAAGAAGCTGGGCGCACGTCAGATGCAGCCCGGCATGCCGGCCGAGGTGGTGGTGCGTACCGGTGAGCGCTCGATGCTGACCTACCTGCTGTCGCCGCTGGTGCGCCGCGTGGCGGCCTCGATGAAGGAGGAGTGAGCATGGCCTGCACACACCACTCCCGGGCGATGCGCCGCACCGCATCGGCGGTGGCTACTGCGGCTACTGCGGTGGCGCTGATGCTGGCGGGCACTGCAGCGACGGCGAGCACCGCCGCATCGGTATCGCCGGTGGCCAACGCATCGGCAACCACAGCAGCGCCTGCGCTCAACCTGGCCGCCGCCTACGACCTGGCCCTGTCCAACGACGCGCAACTGCGTGCCGCGCGAGCCGCCGCACAGGCCGCCCGCGAACGGCTGCCGCAGGCGCGTGCGCAGTTCCGCCCCTTCGTCAGCGCGCAGGTCACCCGCAGCCGCAACGATCTCGAAACCACGCAGCCCAACGCACTGGGCCAGGAGACCACGTCGCGCTCGCTGTACAACAGCGAGAGCGAAGCCCTGCAGCTGCGTCAACCCATCTATCGCCGCCAGCTGCAGGTGCAGCTGCGCCAGGCAGGGTTTCAGGTGGAAGACGCCGAGGCGCAACTGCAGCGCGAATCACAGAACCTGGTGACGCGGCTGGCGCAGGCCTACTTTGATGTGCTGCTGGCCGGCGAACAGCTGGAAGTGGTGCGCCTGCAGCAGCAGACCTACACCGCCGCGGTGGACGGCGCCACCAAGGCGCTGGCTGCGGGCACCGGCACACGTACCGACATCGACGAAGCGCGCGCCCGGCTTGACCTGGCCAACGCGCAAGAGCTTGAAGTGCGGCAGAACCTGGACATGGCACGGCGCCAGCTGCAGTTGCTGGTGAACCAGCCGGTCGCGCAGGTGGCTGGCGTGGACGTGGCACGGCTGCCGATGACACCGCCCAACCCGGCCAGCATCGAGGCCTGGGTACAACGCGCCGAAGACAGCAGCGCCGAGCTGCGCTCGGCCCGCGCACAGCTTGAGGTGGCGCGCCAGGAGGTGCAAAAGGCGCAGTCGGGTCACTACCCCACGCTGGACGCCAACGCGCAGATCTCGCGCAGCAGCAGCGAGCAGGTCACCCGCATCGGCACCACCTACAACCAGCGTTCCATCGGCGTGCAGCTGAACATTCCGCTGTACCAGGGCGGCTTTGTGGATTCGCAGGTGCGCGAGGCGCTGGCCCAGCAGGAGCGCGCCGAGAATGCGCTGGAGGCGATCCGCCGCGACCTGGGCGTGCGCATCCACCGCGAGTTCCGCGGCGCCACCGAAGGCGTGGAACG
The DNA here is from genome assembly GCA_046091865.1 of Burkholderiaceae bacterium. Taxonomy (GTDB): domain Bacteria; phylum Pseudomonadota; class Gammaproteobacteria; order Burkholderiales; family Burkholderiaceae_C; genus JBDLRH01. Next base: position 8,350 of record JBJTCL010000100.1, read on the forward strand.
GGTGCGCGCGCTGCAGCAAGCGGTGCGCTCGGCCGAGCAGCTGGTGCAGTCCAGCAAGCGCTCGTTCGAGGCCGGCGTGCGCACGCGGCTGGACATCCTGAACGCCGAGCAGCAGCTGGGCATTGCCCGGCGCGACCTGGCGCAGGCACGCTACACCTATCTGGTGTCGCTGGTGCGGCTGCGCGCCCTGGCTGGCGAGCCGATGGACGCCAACATCGCCGAAGTGAACGGCTGGCTCCGGCGCTAAGCGCCTCGCAGGCGTTCGATCTCGGCGTGCAGGTCAGCCGCCCAGGCGCGGCGGTCGCGCCCCTGCGCGGTCTGCGGTTCGCCGTAGCGCACCACGGCCGCCAGCGGCGGCGCCCGCAGCGTGCGCCACAGCGATCCCACCAGCGATTCATCGCCCACATAGCTGGGCGCGAGGCTCAGCGCGCCGCTGCGCGCATCGACAAAGCGCAGGGCCACCGGCTGCACCGGCGCGTCGGCGCTGATGGCCGCCTGGATCAGGTTGGCATGGAACGGCAGCAGCGTGATGCCGTCGCCGGTGGTACCCTCGGGAAACACCGCCACCACCTGGTCATCCTGCAGGCCTTGCGCCATGCGGTGCACCACACGCATCGCATCGCGGCGCGACTCGCGCTCGATGTACAGCGTGCCGCCTCCGGTGGCCAGCGTGCCGATCAGCGGCCAGCGCTTCACATCGGCCTTGGACACAAAGCGGCAGTGCCGCGCCGCATGCATCACCAGGATGTCGAGCCACGAAATATGGTTGGCCACCAGCAGCACCGGGCCGGCCAGCGGCGGCTGGCCGTGCAGGCGCAGCTCGATGCCCAGCACCTTGAGCATGCCGCGCGCCCACAGCTGCACCCGCATCTCGCGCTGCTCGTCGCTCAGCCGCGCAAAGCTCAGGCGGATAGTGAGCCAGCCGCGCAGTGCGTGCACCGTGACGCGCAGCAGCAGCCAGGCGACCGCCCAGGGAGCACGCGGAGCGTGAGCGCGCATCGAAGCCTTTTCAGCGCGTGGCCTCAGAGCGAAGTTCAGTGGGGTACAGCACTGCGATCAAACGCCACATGCCCACCCACCAGCGTGGCGCGCACGCGGCCGGGCAACTCGTAGCCGCCAAAGGGCGTGATCTTGCCGGCGCTGCGCAGCGTGTCCGTGCCGACCGTCCAGGCCTCTTGCGCATCGAACACGCACAGGTCGGCCACACCCCCCACCACCAGCTGGCCCACGCTGTCGGCCAGGGTGCCCAGCGAACCGCCCAGCACCCGAGCCGGTTCGTGCGTGACCACCGCCAACGCGCGCGGCAGGCCGCTGCCAGTTTCCTGCGCCCACTTCAGCGCCAGGCTCAGCAGCAGTTCCACCCCGGTGGCACCGGGCTGTGCCTCGGCAAAGGGTAGCGTCTTGGCGTCATCGTCCACCGGCGTGTGGTCGGACACCAGCGCATCGATGGTGCCGTCGGCCAGCGCCTCGCGCAGGGCCTCGCGGTCGCGCTGCTGGCGCAGCGGCGGGTTCAGCCGTGCGCGGCTGTCAAAGAAGCCGATGTCGTGGTCGGTGAGGTGCAGCGAATGGATGGACACGTCGCAGGTGAGCGCCAGCCCATCGGCCTTGGCCGCGCGTACCAGCGCCACGCCCGCCGCGCTCGACAGGCGGCACAGATGCACCCGCGCGCCGGTGCTGCGCATCAGCTCGACGATGGTGTGAATGGCGATCGTCTCGGCCGCCACGGGCACACCGCTCAGGCCCAGGCGCGTGGCCAGCGGACCGCTGGCGGCCACCCCCTTGCCCAGGTAGTGATCCTGCGGGCGCAGCCACACGGTGTAGCCGAAAGTGGCCGCGTACTGCAGCGCACGCTGCAGCACCTGCGTGTTCTGCACCGCCACATCGGCCTGGCTGAAACCCACGCAACCCGCGGCGGTCAGCTCGGCCATCTCGCACAGCACCTCGCCCTGCAGGCCGCGCGTGAGCGCTCCCAGCGGAAACACCCGTGCCTGATGCAGCCGGCCAGCACGCGCCTTGAGCATGTCCACCAGGCCGGGCTCGTCGAGCACCGGCTCGCTGTCGGGCGGGCACACCAGGCTGGTCACGCCGCCCGCGGTGGCGGCCGCGAGTTCGCTGGCCAGCACCCGCTCGTGGCCGTGGCCCGGGTCGCGCAGCCGCACCGACAAGTCCACCAGGCCCGGGGCCACCACCGCGCCGCGCGCGTCGATCACCCGGTTGGGCGCGAACTCGGCCGGTACGCTGCCGATGTGCGCGATGCGGCCTGCCGCCACCGCCACGTCGGCGATCTGGTCGAAGCCGCTGGCCGGGTCGATCACGCGGCCGTTCTGGATCAGGATCTTCATGCTTCGTTCCCCGCGACGATGCTCATCACCGCCATGCGCACCGCGATGCCGAAGGTCACCTGCGGCAGGATCACGCTCTGCCGGCCGTCCACCACGTCAGAGTCGATCTCCACACCGCGGTTGATCGGGCCCGGGTGCATCACGATGGCATCGGGCTTGGCCCACTGAAGCTTCTCGGGGGTGAGGCCGAAGCTCTTGAAGAATTCGGCGCTGGAGGGCAGCAGCGCGCCGCTCATGCGTTCGTTCTGCAGGCGCAGCATGATGATCACATCGCAGCCCTTGATGCCTTCTTCGAGCGTGTGGCATACCCGCACGCCCATGTGTGCCATATCGGCAGGCACCAGGGTGCGCGGCCCCACCACCCGCACCTCGGCGCAGCCCAGCGTGGTGAGCGCGTGGATGTCGGAGCGCGCCACGCGCGAGTGCAGCACGTCCCCCACGATGGCCACGGTGAGGTTGCTGAAGTCCTTCTTGTAGTGGCGGATGGTGTACATGTCCAGCAGCCCCTGCGTGGGGTGGGCATGCCGTCCGTCGCCGGCGTTGATCACATGCACATGCGGCGCCACATGCTGCGCAATCAGGTAGGGCGCACCCGATTCGCTGTGCCGCACCACGAACATGTCGGCCGCCATCGCGCTCAGGTTGGCGATGGTGTCCAGCAGGCTCTCACCCTTGGCGGTGCTGCTGCGCGCGATGTCCAGCGTGTACACATCGGCGCTCAGCCGCGTGGCGGCGATGTCAAAGGTGGTGCGGGTGCGCGTGCTGTTCTCAAAGAACAGGTTGAAAACGCTCTTGCCGCGCAGCAGCGGTACCTTTTTGACCTCGCGGTCGCTCACGCTCACGAAGTTGGCGGCCGTGTCCAGGATCTGCGTGAGGATACTGCGCGGCAGCCCCTCGATCGACAGCAGGTGGATCAGCTCGCCGTGCTTGTTAAGTTGCGGATTGCGTTTGTGCAGCATGGTCAGGCTTTCAGGTGCGGCTGCGGGTGCGGGCTTCCACGCGCAGGCTGAAGCGGCCGGCCTCGTCGCGCGCCAGCGCCAGCTGCTGGTCGGCGGGCAGGCTCACGCGGGCAGCGGCAAAGTCGGCCTGCACCGGCAGTTCGCGGCCGCCGCGGTCCACCAGTACGGCCAGGCGCACGCTGGCAGGCCGCCCGTAGTCGAACAGTTCGTTGATCACCGCGCGGATGGTGCGGCCGGTGTAGAGCACATCGTCGAGCAGCACGATGTGCGCACCGCTCACGTCGAAGGCCAGCCGTGTGGGCTGGTCGGCACCGGCGGCCAGACCACGGCGGGAAAAGTCGTCGCGGTGCAGATGGGATGAAATCACGCTGGGTGCGCCCGACCCGCTGGCAAGGCCCAAATCGGCGTACAGGCGTTCGGCAATCCATGCACCGCCCGAGGTGATGCCCACCAGCTTGGGGCCATCGGCGGCGCGCACATCGCCCATGGCCTGCACGCCGCGCAGCAGGTCGCGGTACAGGGCCTCGGCATCGAGCACGAGCGGCTGGGTCACGGGTGTTCCCTCCAGAACTGTTCCAGGATGATGCAGGCCGACGCGGCATCAATGCCCGCCTCGTCGGCGCCGCCGGCGCGCGCATCGGTGGTGCTGTAGCGCTCGTCCACCTCGAACACCGGCAGGCCGAAGCGGCCATGCAACTGGCGCGCAAAGCGGCGCGCGGCGCGGGTATTGTCGTGGCTGGCGCCATCGGGGTGAAAAGGCACGCCCACCACCAGCGCATCGGGCTGCCAGGTGTCGATCAGCTTGGCGATCGGCGGCCAGCGCGCGTCGCCCTCGGCGCGGACGGTGCCGCGCGGCTCGGCGCGGCCCAGCAGCCGCGAACCGCCCGCCACCCCGGTGCGCTTCGTGCCGAAGTCGAAAGCCAGAAAGGATTGAGCCTGGGACGCGGTGAGGGTGACGCCCGCGCGCGCCATCAGGCGTGCCCCGCCTGCGGCGACAGCATCCACGCCTCCAGGCCCAGCAGCTTGAGCGCACGCTGATAGCGCTGCTCGATCGGCGTGTCAAAGATCACCGCGGTGTCGGCACCCACGGTGAGCCAGGCGTTCTCGGCGAGTTCCGACTCGAGCTGGCCCTCGCCCCAGGCGGCATAGCCCAGCGTGATCAGCACCTTGCGCGGGCCGGCCCCGGTGGACAGCGCCTCGAGCACGTCCTTGGAGGTGGTCATCTCCAGCCCGCCGGGAATCGACAGCGTGGACGCGTACACCGATTCGCCCGAGGCGGCCGGCACCGGTTCGCCATCGTCGTTGCGCATCACCGGCTCGTGCAGCACGAAGCCGCGCTCGGTCTGCACCGGGCCGCCCTGCAGCACGGGCGTGTCGGTCAGGTCGTGGCGCCCGAGCGGAAGGTCGACCTTGTCGAACAGGCCCTTGAGGTTGATGTCGCTGGGTTTGTTGATGATGAGGCCCAGCGCGCCACGCTGGCTGTGCTCGCACAGGTACACCACCGATTGCGCGAAATTCGCATCGCGAAGGCCGGGCATTGCGATCAGGAAGTGATGCGTCAGGTTGATCGGCGCAGAATCCTCGGACATGCCGCGATTTTAGCGGCGCACCCGCTGTCGGCGCCAGACGCCGGCACCCATCACCCGTCCCGCCCATGCCCGCACCTGCCCCCTGCGACCACGCCCTCGTCTGGTTCCGACGCGACCTGCGCATCGACGACCACCACGCCCTGTCGCAGGCCCTGCAGGCCGCGCGCGAGGTGCACTGCGCCTTCGTCTTTGACCGCGACATCCTCGATGCGCTGCCGCGCACCGACCGTCGGGTGGAGTTCATCCGCGAGTCGCTGGTGGAACTGGACGAGGCCCTGCGCCAGCGCAGCGGGCATGCCGCCGGCGGGCTGATCACCCGCCACGGCTGGGCGGTGCAGGACATTCCGGCACTGGCGCGCAAGCTGGGCGTGCAGGCGGTGTTCACCAACCACGACGACGAACCGCAGGCGCTGGCACGCGATGCGCAGGTGCGCACCGCACTGGCCGCGCAGGGCATCGCGCTGTACACCTTCAAGGACCACAGCATCTTCGAGCGCACCGAGGTGCTGAGCCTGGGCGGCACGCCGTATTCGGTGTTCACGCCGTACAAGAACGCGTGGCTGAAAAAACTCACGCCGGCCGACCTGGCGCCGCACCCGACCGACCTGGCGGCCAACACCTCCAACACCGCCAACACGGACCTGCGCGGCAGGTTCGCGCCCCGCCCGAAAGCGCTGGCCACGCCCGTGCCCACGCTGGGCGAGATGGGCTTTGAGCCCACCCACCTGCGCCAGGTGGGCATCACGCCGGGCGCGCGTGCGGCGCAGGCGCTGTTTGACGATTTTTGCACCCGCATCGACCGCTACGGCGAGGCGCGCGACTTTCCGGCCATCAAGGGCCCGAGCTACCTGAGCGTGCATCTGCGCTTTGGCACGCTGTCGATCCGCCGGCTGGCCGCCTTTGCGCACCAGCGCATGCAGGCCGGCAGCGAAGGCGCCCGCGTGTGGCTGAGCGAGCTGATCTGGCGCGACTTTTACTTCCAGATCCTCGCCAACTTTCCGGATGTGGCCGCTGCCGACGGCAGCACCCACAGTTTTCGCGCCGAGTACGACCGCATTGCCTGGGACACCGGCCCCGACGCCAAGGCGCTGCTGGCCGCCTGGTGCGAAGGCCGCACCGGCTACCCCATCGTGGACGCAGCGATGCGCCAGCTCAACCAGACCGGCTACATGCACAACCGCCTGCGCATGGTGGTGGCGAGCTTTCTGACCAAGGACCTGGGCCTGGACTGGCGTTGGGGCGAGCGCTACTTTGCGCAGCAGCTCAACGATTTCGATCTGTCGGCCAACAACGGCGGCTGGCAGTGGGCCAGTTCCAGCGGCTGTGATGCGCAGCCCTACTTTCGCATCTTCAACCCGGTGAGCCAAAGCCAGAAGTTCGATCCGCAGGGCAAGTTCATCCGCCGCTACGTGCCCGAACTGGCTGCGCTGCCCGACGCTGCGCTGCACGCGCCCTGGGCGGCCAAGCCGATCGACCTGCAGGCCGCCGGCATTGCGCTGGGCCGCGACTACCCGCTGCCGGTGGTGGACCACGCGCAGGCGCGCGAGAAAACGCTGGCGCGTTACGCGGTGGTGAAGAAGGCGGCCGACAAGGACAGCAGCAGCGTTTGACGGAGGGCCGAGGCGGCCGAGGCGGCTGAGGCGGCCGCGCTGCGCAGCTTGCGCGAGGCGGGTGCCGTGATCAGGTTGTGGCGATCACGTGGCCGCAATCACGCCAGCCAGGGCATCCATCACCGCAGCAGACGGCTCACGCACAAAGCCCGCGGCGTAACGGTGCAGCAGCGCGTGCACTTCATCGGCGGCAGCCTGCAGTGCGGCACTGGCCTCGGCCCTGCCTGCGTCGCCCGATGCGCCATGGCAGGCGCACAGCAAAGCCTGCTCGATGCGCAACGACAGCAGGGCCAGCCCCGGCAACTGCGCCGCGGCACAGGCCTGGGCCAATGCATGCGCGGCCTCCACGGCCTGCACCGCTTCCATGCCGATCGTCCCCGAACGCGCAGACCCCGCACTGCCGGACGCACACCCATGCGCCACGCCCTGCGACAGTTGCTGCGACAAGGCATCGGCCTCATGCAAAAAATCGCTTGAGGCGCTTTCTGAAGCCGGTGTTTGCGATGCAGGCAACAAGGCCTGCAGTCGAGCCAGATCGGCATCGACGCCCGCTGCAGGCTCGGCACCCGCAATGGCATTGCCAACATCCAGCGCTGCCTGCACCATCCAGGCCAGCAAGCCTTGCGTCAACGCGGGGGGCGCAGCATCTGTACCGGCACGCGAGTGCATCAACAACTGCATCGCCAGTTGCCGCGCCGTCGCCCACTGCGCTGCATCCAGCGCAGCGCAGCGCCCGGCCACTCCCGCGGCAGCACCGGTTGCCACACCCGTTGCCACACCGGTTGCCGCACCCATTGCCGCTCGCGCCAGTTGCCACACGGCGCGAGGCGCTGGCGCATCGGTCAGCGCCTGCACGCAGGCATCGCAAGCCTGCACCAGTGGTTGCAGATCGGCCGGCTGGCTGCCACGCAGGGCGCGCAGCACCGCGGCGTCGAGCCGCGCGACGGCTTCAGCGGGAAGTGCAGCGTTCACGACCGTGCGCCGACGGTGCGATCCGGTTCAGGAAACAGCGCTGAACGGTGGTTCAGGGTGGTTCAGATCTGAACCATCTCGAAGTCTTCCTTGCGCGCGCCGCATTCGGGGCAGGTCCAGTTCATCGGCACTTGGGCCCACGGCGTGCCCGGTGCGATGCCGTGCTCGGGCGCACCCGCGGCCTCGTCGTAGATCCAACCGCAGATCAGGCACATCCAAGTCTTGGCTTCACTCACAGCGCGTTCCTACCCTCGAATAGAATGATTTGCATTGTAACGAGCGACCTGATGCGCACGCCCCGCCACACAGGGGCATGATGCGGGCACATGAGTTCCCAACACGCCCCCGACAGCGCGCTTGCGCGCGACGCCGAATCCGCCGACGACGAATCGCCGCCGTGCGTGATGAGCTTCAATGCCAATGACGCCAGCGGCAGTGGCGGCGTCGCCGCCGACGTGACCGCCATCGCCTCGGTGGGCGCGCATGCGCTGCCGGTGGTCACCGGCGTGTGGATCCGCGACACCGCCGAGGTGACAAACCACGTGGCGATCGACGAAGAGGCGGTGGAAGACCAGGCCCGTGCGGTGCTCGAAGACGTGCCGGTGCGCGTGTTCAAGGTGGGCTTTGCCGGCTCGCCCGAGAACCTGGCCACCATCGCCGAAATCACCAGCGACTACGCCGAAGCCCCGGTGGTGGCCTGGATGCCCAACCTGTCGTGGTGGGACGAAGACCGCATCGACGCCTACCACGACGCGTTTCGCGAACTGATGCTGCCGCAGACCACGGTGCTGGTGGGCAACCACAGCACCCTGTGGCGCTGGCTGCTGCCCGACTGGAGCGACGACCGCGCGCCCAGCCCGCGCGACATCGCCGCCGCCGCCGCCGAAGCGGGCACGCCCTACACGCTGGTCACCGGCATCAGCCACAGCGACTCGATGATCGAGAACGCACTGGCCACGCCGCAGCAGGTGCTGCATGTGCAGCGCGTGGAGCGCACCGAGGCGGTGTTTGGCGGCGCGGGCGACACGCTGTCGGCCACGCTGGCGGCGCTGATCGCCAGTGGCACCGATCTGGCCGGCGCCACCGACGAGGCGCTGGGCTATCTGGACCGCTGCCTGGACGCCGGCTTCCAGCCTGGCATGGGCTTTGCCATCCCCGACCGCCTGTTCTGGGCGCAACCCACGGGCGATGAATCCGACGACGATGCGCCCGCAGGCGTCGATGACGACAACCAGGCGCTTGGCGCCTTCAACCTGCCCGCCCATGACACCAAGCACTGAAGCCAACGACGTTCTGTTCGAGCGCGCCAAGCGCGTCATTCCCGGGGGCGTCAATTCGCCCGTGCGCGCGTTTCGCGCCGTGGGCGGCACGCCGCGCTTTGTGCAGCGTGCGCAGGGCGCCTACTTCTGGGACGCCGCCGGCAAGCGCCACATCGACTACATCGGCTCGTGGGG
>JBJTCL010000101.1:0-24079 GCA_046091865.1 Burkholderiaceae bacterium
GATCACCGAGGCGGTGCGCGGCGAGGGCGGCCGCCTGCTGCTGCCCGACGGCACCCGCTTCATGCCCCAGCATGATCCGCGCGCCGAACTGGCGCCGCGCGACGTGGTGGCCCGAGCCATCGACTTCGAGATGAAGAAGCACGGTCTGGACTGCGTCTACCTGGACATCTCGCACCAGCCGGCCGAGTTCGTGCGCGAGCACTTTCCCACCATCCACGCGCGCTGCCTGCAGTTCGGCATCGACATCACGCGCGAGCCGATTCCGGTGGTGCCGGCGGCGCACTACACCTGCGGCGGCGTGCACACCGACCTGCTGGGCCGCACCGACCTGCCCGGCCTGTACGCCATCGGCGAGACGGCCTACACCGGCTTGCACGGCGCCAACCGGCTGGCCAGCAACTCGCTGGTGGAGTGCATGGTGTTTGCCCGCGCCGCGGCACGCGACATCCTGGCCACGCCGCTGCCGCCTCCACCTGAATTGCCTGCCTGGGACGAAAGCCGCGTGAGCGACGCCGACGAGGCGGTGGTGATCTCGCACAACTGGGACGAGCTGCGCCGCTTCATGTGGGACTACGTGGGCATCGTGCGCACCAACAAGCGGCTGGAGCGTGCGGCCCACCGCATCGCGCTGCTGCAGGCCGAGATCCAGGAGTTCTACGCGCACTTTCACGTCACGCGCGACCTGCTGGAGTTGCGCAACCTGGTGCAGGTGGCCGACTTGATCGTGCGCTCGGCGCAGGCGCGCCACGAAAGCCGCGGCCTGCACTACAGCCTGGACTATCCCGAGGCCCTGCCCGAGCCGCAACCCACGACGCTGTCGCCGGAGTCCGCGAGTTAAAGGCAGTTAAACCGCGCCGAGGTTCGGCACCAGCGCGCCGGCGTCCTGCCCGCCCTTGAGCGCCGCAGTAAAGGCCAGCATGCGGTCGATCGGCACGCGCGCGCGGTCGATCAGCGCGGCGTCCACCTCGATCGCGTGGCTGCCTTGCTCCAGCACCTGCGCCACGCCGGCCAGGCTGTTCATCGCCATCCACGGGCAGTGCGCGCAGCTCTTGCAGGTGGCGCTGTTGCCGGCGGTGGGCGCCTCGATGAAGGTCTTGCCGGGGTTGAGGGTGCGCAGCTTGTGCATCATCCCCTTGTCGGTGGCGACGATGAACTCGGGCGCGTCCATCTCGGCGGCGGCCTTCAGGATGCCGCTGGTGGAACCCACCGCATGCGCCAGTGCCACCACCGCGGCGGGCGATTCGGGGTGCACCAGCACCTTGGCGCGCGGATGGTCCTTCATCAGCAGCTCGAGCTCAATCGCCTTGAACTCGTCGTGCACGATGCAGGTGCCGTTCCAGAACACCATGTCGGCGCCGGTTTCGCGCTGGATGTAGCCGCCCAGGTGGCGATCGGGCGCCCACAGGATCTTGTGGCCCTTGTCTTTCAGCGCACGCACGATGTCGAGCGCGCAGCTCGACGTCACCAGCCAGTCGGCACGCGCCTTCACTGCGGCGCTGGTGTTGGCGTACACCACCACGGTGCGGTCGGGGTGGGCGTCGCAGAAGGCACTGAAAGCGTCGATCGGGCAGCCCAGATCCAGCGAGCAGGTGGCGTCCAGATCGGGCATCAGCACCGTCTTGTGCGGCGACAGGATCTTGGCCGTCTCGCCCATGAAGCGCACGCCCGACACCACCAGCGTCTGCGCCGGGTGGTCGCGGCCAAAGCGCGCCATCTCCAGGCTGTCGCTGACCAGGCCACCGGTCTCTTCGGCCAGGTCTTGCAGGTCAGAGTGCACGTAGTAGTGCGACACCAGCACCGCGTTCTTCTCGCGCAGCAGCGTGCGGATGCGGTCTTTCAGCGTGGCGCGCTCGGCGGCTGAGGGCTCGGGCGGCACGCGCGCCCACGCATGCTGGGTGCTGCACACACCACCGTCCTGCGTGGGTTGTTCGTACTCGACGTCGATCACGGGTTGGGCCATCAGAGTTCCTGCAGGCGCATGGAAAAGTCCACCGCCTTCACGTCCTTGGTCAGCGCTCCGATGGAGATGCGGTCGACGCCGGTTTGTGCAAGGGCACGCACGCTGTCCAGCGTCACGCCGCCCGAAATTTCCAGAATGGCGCGGCCTGCATTGCGACGCACCGCCTCGTGCAGATCGGCCACGGGCATGTTGTCCAGCAGCACCATCTTGGCACCGGCGGCCAGCGCCTCGTCGAGCTGGCTCAGCGTCTCGACCTCGATCTCGACAAAGCTCGCCTGCGCCGCCACACGCGCTGCCGCCTGCAGCACCGGCGTCACGCCGCCAGCGGCGGCGATGTGGTTTTCCTTGATCAGCACCGCATCGAAAAGGCCGATGCGGTGGTTGGTGCCGCCGCCGCAGCGCACCGCGTACTTTTGCGCCAGCCGCAGGCCAGGCAGCGTCTTGCGGGTGTCGACGATCTGCGCGCGGGTGCCCTTGACCGCGTCCACATAGATGGCCGTCTTGGTGGCCACCGCGCTCAGCAGTTGCAGGAAGTTGAGCATGGTGCGCTCGGCACTCAGCAGCGCGCGCGCCGGCGCCTCGACCTCGAACACCAGGGCGCCGGGTTCGCAGCGCTGGCCCTCGGCCACATGCCATTGGATGCGCGCCTCGGGCGCCAAGGCGTGCAGCGCGGCCTCAACCCAGGGCGCACCGCAGATGACTGCGCTGTCGCGGCAGATCACCCGCGCACGCGCGCGCCGGGCCGGGTCGACCAGACCGGCGGTCAGGTCGGCTGCGCCCACGTCTTCGGCCAGCGCACGCGCCACGTCGGCGGCAGCGATGCGTGCCAGCCCCTGCGGCGAAAAATCCACTTTGACAGTGGCGGCCTGCTGCGCATCGCCTTCGGCGCGCACCTCGCGCGCCATCAGTTCGGCCACCGCATGGCGCGCGTCCAGCCGGCCATCGATCAAAGCCACCACCGCGTCGGTGATCGGCATCTGCACGCCCAGGGTGTACGCGCGCTGCGCCACGGTGCGGGCGCAGGCCACGCCTTCGGCCACATGGCCCAGCGAGGCCAGCACCTGCGGCAGCGCCATGCCCTGCGCCAGCAGCAGGCCCACGCGGCGGTTGCGGCTGAGGTCGCCGGTGGCGGTGAGCACCAGATCGCCCAGGCCCGACAGGCCCATGAAGGTGTCGGCCCGCGCGCCCAGCGCCACGCCCAGGCGGGTGATCTCGGCCAGGCCGCGCGTCAGCAACGCGGCGCGGGCGTTCAGCCCCAGCGACAGGCCGTCGCACAAGCCGGCGGCGATCGCCAGCACGTTTTTGACCGCACCGCCCACCTCCACCCCGACCCAGTCGTGGTTGGGGTACACGCGCAGCGCCGGGCCATGGAAAGCCTCGACCAGCCGGTCGCGCACCAGCGCATGCGGGCTGGCGGCCACCAGCGCGCTGGGCCGTGAAGCGGCAACCTCTTGCGCAAAGCTCGGGCCGCTCAGCACGCCGGCCGACAGGGCGGGCGCCACCGCCTGCTGCACCTCGTGCGGCAGCAGCCCGGTGTCGGCCTCAAAGCCTTTGCACAGCCAGGCCGCCGGCGCACGCGCATCGCGCAGCGCCAACAGCGTGGCGCGCAGGCCCGACACCGGCGTGGCAATCACCACCAGGTCCTGGGTGTGCGCCAGCTCGGCCAGCGCGGCTGCGTCGCCGGTGGCGATGTGCAGCGCCTCGGGCAGAACAGCGTCGGGCAGGTAGCGGGTGTTGCGGCGCTGCGTGCGCAGGGCGTCGGCCTGCTGCGCGTCGCGCGCCCACAGCGTGACCGCATGGCGGGTGCAGGCGCTCAGCGCCAGTGCAGTGCCCCAGGCACCGGCACCGACGACAAGGACCTTCAAGGGCGCGGTCAAGGGCACGGTCAAGGGCGCGCTCGGGGCCACGGTGGGCAGGGATGAGGCGGCAGACACATGCGTCGCAGGCAACGCAGGCAACGCTGCCCGATCGTCACTGGGTGACGATGCGCGGCGCGTCGGCTTCGGCCTGCGCCTGTTGCTGCTCGTACATGGCCTGGAAGTTGATCTCGCTCATGTGCACCGGCGGGAAGCCGGCACGCGTGATCACGTCGGCCACGTTGCCGCGCAGGTAGGGGTAGACGATCTGCGGGCAGGCGATGCCCATGATCGGGCCCAACTGCTCCTGCGGCAGGTTGCGGATCTCAAAGATACCGCCTTGCTTGACCTCGACCAGGAACACGGTTCGGTCTTCGATCTTGGTGTGCACCGTGGCGGTGACGCAGATCTCGAAGATGCCCTCGGCCACATTGGCCGCTTCCACGCCCAGCTGGATGTCCACCGTGGGCTGGGTCTGCTCGAGCAGGATGGCCGGAGAGTTGGGCTGCTCCAGCGAGGCCTCCTTGAGGTAGACGCGCTGGATCTGGAAAACGGGCTGTTGTTCGGCCATGGCTTGCTTTGCTGCGGGATGGTTTGCGGGAAACCCGTGATTATCGCCGCTGGCCGGCGGCCGCTCAGGCGGGCTGGCCGTTGAGCAGCGGCACCAGGCCGCCGCGGCCGTCGAGAGCCATCAGGTCGTCGCAGCCGCCCACGTGGGCGTCGCCAATGAAGATCTGCGGCACGGTGCGGCGGCCGGTGATCTCCATCATGCGGTCGCGCTCGGCCGGGTCGGCGTCGATGCGGATCTCCTCGATCTGCTCGACGCCCTTGGACTTGAGGATCTGCTTGGCGCGCACGCAATAGGGGCAGACCGCGGTCGTGTACATCTTGACGGGTTGCATCGTGGGGTCCTGCAGGGCAAAAGGGGATCAGGCTTTTTCGATCGGAAGGTTGGCCTCGCGCCAGGCGCGGGTGCCGCCGGCCAGCGCCTGCGCCTGCTCGTAGCCGAGCTTGCGCAGCAGCGCCTGCGCGCGGTTGGCGCGGGCGCCCGCCGGGCAGGTCAGGATCACCGGCACGGCCTTGTTCTTGGCCAGGTCGGCGATTTTTTCTTCCACCTGGCCAAAGGGCAGGTTGCGTGCGCCGGCCACATGGCCCTGGGCAAATTCTTCAGGCTCGCTGACGTCAATGACGACGGCCTTTTCGCGGTTGATCTTGAGCACCGCGGCATTGGGCGTCAGCCCGCCGGCGCCGCTGGCGCGCGAGATGGCCGGCCACAGCAGCATGCCGCCCGAGGCCGCAGCAATCAGCAGCAGCGACCAGTTGTCGATCAGAAAATCCACGGTGTCATCCACAGGCACGACGGTGCCGCAAAGCTGCGGATTCTAAAATGGCGGGTTGTTCCGTGCAGGCGGCCCGCGGCAATGGCCCTGCTGCCCTGCCCGCGTGCGCCATGGCGCGCTCGCCCACCCTCGTTGCCCTTCTGCCCTCTTCCGCTCCCTTCCGCTCGCCCCCTGCCATGCACAAGCTCGTCCTCATCCGCCACGGCGAATCCACCTGGAACCTCGAAAACCGCTTCACCGGCTGGACCGACGTGGACCTGACGCCCACCGGCGTGTCGCAGGCCATGTCGGCCGGCCAGTTGCTCAAGGCCGAAGGCTGGGACTTCGACATCGCCTACACCAGCGTGCTCAAGCGCGCGATCCACACCCTGTGGTACGTGCTGGACGCGATGGACCGCACCTGGCTGCCGGTGGTGAAGAGCTGGCGCCTGAACGAGCGCCATTACGGCGCGCTGCAGGGCCTGAACAAGGCCGACATGGCCAAGCAGTACGGCGACGCCCAGGTGCTGGTCTGGCGCCGCAGCTACGACACGCCGCCGCCCGCGCTCGAGGCCACCGACCCGCGCTGCGAGCGCGGCGACCGCCGCTATGCGCGCCTCAAACCCGACGAGGTGCCGCTGACCGAATGCCTGAAGGACACGGTGGCGCGGGTGATGCCGTTCTGGAACGAGTCGCTGGCGCCGGCCATCCGCTCGGGCAAGCGGGTGGTGGTGGCCGCCCACGGCAACAGCATCCGCGCCCTGGTGAAGTACCTGGACGGCGTGTCGGACGAGGACATCGTGGGCCTGAACATCCCCAACGGCATCCCGCTGGTCTATGAACTGGACGCCGATCTCAAGCCTATCCGCCACTACTACCTGGGCGACGCCGAGGCCGCGGCCCGCGCTGCGGCGGCGGCGGCGCAGGGCAAGGGCTGAGCCGCCCAGCTTGAGCCGGCGGAACCCGAGGCCGCCCGGGGGCTGGAACTCTGGCGCCCCGGCCCGATCTCAGGGGCAGGTGTATATTGCCCGCACAGGGATACGTCACATGGGCCACAAACTCAGGATTGCAGGCTGGATTTCGATCGGCGCCATCGCCGGTGCGCTGACCACGGTGTCGTTGCAGACGGTGGCACGCGGCACCATGGCGCCGCTGCCGCTGGAAGAACTGCAGCAGCTCGCCGCGGTGTTCGGCATGGTCAAGAGCGACTATGTCGAGCCGGTGGACGAGAAAAAGCTCATCACCGATGCCATCTCGGGCATGGTGTCCAGCCTCGACCCGCATTCGCAGTACTTCGACCGCAAATCGTTCAAGGAATTCCGCGAGGGCACCTCGGGCCGCTTCGTCGGCGTGGGCATCGAGATCACGCAAGAGGACGGGCTGGTCAAGGTGGTGTCGCCCATCGAGGGCTCGCCCGCCTTCCGCGCCGGCCTCAAGCCCAACGACCTGATCACCAAGATCGACGACACGCTGGTCAAGGGCCTGTCGCTCAACGAGGCCGTCAAGCGCATGCGCGGCGAGCCCAACACCAAGGTCACGCTGGGCATCCTGCGCAAGGACGAGAACCGCAGCTTCACCGTCACCATCACCCGCGAAGAAATCCGCACGGTGTCGGTGCGCGGCCGCGTGATCGAGCCCGGCTACGCGTGGATTCGCCTGTCGCAGTTCCAGGAGCGTACCGTGGACGACTTCGTGCGCAAGCTCGACGAGGTGTACAAGGCCGAGCCGCAGCTCAGGGGCCTGGTGCTCGACCTGCGCAACGACCCGGGCGGCCTGCTGGATGCGGCGGTGGCCGTGTCGGCGGCGTTCCTGCCCGAGAACGTGGTGGTGGTGTCCACCAACGGCCAGCTGGCCGAGAGCAAGTTCACCTACAAGGCGTCGCCCGAGTTCTACCAGCGTCGCAGCGGTGGTGACCCGCTCAAGCGCCTGCCCGAAAACGTGCGCGCCGCGCTCAAGACGGTGCCGCTGGTGGTGCTGGTCAACGAAGGCTCGGCGTCGGCCAGCGAAATCGTGGCTGGTGCCCTGCAAGACCACCAGCGCGCCAAGATCATGGGCAGCCAGACCTTTGGCAAGGGCTCGGTGCAGACGGTGCGTCCGCTGGGCCCCGACACCGGTCTCAAGCTCACCACCGCGCGCTACTACACGCCGGCTGGCCGCTCCATCCAGGCCAAGGGCATCGTGCCCGACATCCAGCTCGATGAAACCGCCGAGGGCAACCTGTTCTCGGCGCTGCGCACCCGCGAGGCCGACCTGCAAAAGCATCTGGGCAGTGGCCAGGGTGACGAGAAAGACGCCGCCCGCGAAAAGGCCCGCGAAGAAGCGCGCAAGCGCCTCGAAGAGCAAGGCAACCGCCCGCAGGCCGAGCGCCGCGCGCCCGAGTTCGGCACCGACAAGGACTTCCAGCTGGCGCAGGCGCTGAACCAGCTCAAGGGCCGCCCGGTGATCGTCAGCAAGTCGCCGCCCGAGCGCAAGGACGACAAGAAAGAGAACTGATCGGGCCTCCAAGGGCCTCCAAGGGCCTCCAAGGGCCTTGACGGGTCCCGGGTCCCGCTCGGTAATTCATTCCACCCCAAAGGCCGGCAGCGCGCAAGTGCTCCGGCCTTTGTGCCTCGCTGCGACACAATCTGCGCATGGACGACGCCCAGCTGTTGCGCTACTCGCGCCACATCCTGCTTGATGCCATCGGCGTCGAGGGGCAGCAGCGCATCCTGGCCGCGCACGCCCTGGTGATTGGCGCCGGCGGGCTGGGTTCGCCGGTGGCGCTGTACCTGGGCAGCACCGGCGTGGGCCGCATCACCCTGGTGGATGCCGACACGGTGGACCACACCAACCTGCAGCGGCAGATTGCACACACGCAAGCACGTGTGGGCCAAGCCAAGACGCATTCCGCGCAGGCGGCGATTGCCGCACTCAACCCCGACGTGCAGGTGCAGTGCATTGCGCAGCGCGCCGATGCCGCCTTGCTGGATGCGCTGGTGCCGCAGGCCGGCGTGGTGCTGGACTGCACCGACAACTTTGCCACCCGGCACGCGATCAACGCCGCCTGCGTGCGGCACCGCAAGCCGCTGGTGTCGGGGGCAGCGATTCGCTTCGATGGCCAGGTGTCGGTGTTCGATGCGCGCGACGCGGCCTCGCCCTGCTACGCCTGCGTGTTCCCGCCCGATCAGGCGCTGGAGGAGGCAGCCTGCGCCACCATGGGCGTGTTCGCGCCGCTGGTGGGCATCATCGGGTCGGTGCAGGCGGCCGAGGCGCTGAAGCTGTTGGCCGGGGTGGCGTCCTCGCTCGCGGGGCGGCTGCAGATGCTGGATGCGCAGCGCATGCAGTGGAGCGAGATGCGCGTGCAGCGCTCAGCGGCGTGTGCGGTCTGCGGCGGCGCGGCGCACGCGCGGGCCTGAGGCCACGCGCTCATCGGCGCGGTTGTCGGCGCGGTCATCGGCGCGCTCCAGGTCGCGCAGCAAGCGGTCCAGCCGCTGCGACAACTGCTGGGTGCTGAGCTTCTCGCGCAGGCGCTCCACCATCAGCGGCAGGCTCAGCGGCGTGGGCAGCTCGAGCTCCACAAAGTCGATGCGCAGCGCCGCCATGCGCTGCAGCGTGGCGCGCAGCTGCGCGATGTCGAGTTCCTGGCTCAGCACCTCACGTTCGGCCTGGGTCAGCAGCAGGTTGCCGCGGTCGTACTTGCGGAACACCTGGAAGAACAAGCCGCTGGACGCCTGCAGCTGCTTCATGCTTTTGGGCGCACCGGGGTAGCCGCTGAACACCAGCCCGGCGATGCGCGCGATCTCGCGAAAGCGCCGCTGCGCGAGCTCTGACGAATTGAGCGAGGCCAGCACATCATCCAGCAGGCCGTCGGTGCTGAACAGCCGGCCGTCGAGCAGCGGCGCGATGTCAAAGTCATCGGCGCACAGCAGCTCGAAGCCATGGTCGTTGAACGACAGGCTGAAGGTGCCAGGCCGCTCGCGTGCCAGCCGCCAGGCAAACAGGCTGGCCAGCCCCAGGTGCACGTTGCGGCCCGCAAACGGATGCAGGCACAGGTGCGTGCCCTCGCGCGATCGAAAGCGCTCCACCAGCAGCGTGTGTGGCGTGGGCAGCCGCGAGCGCTGACGCTGCGCATCCAGCATGGGCCTGGCTGCGGCCAGTTCGGGGCTGGCAAAGTCGCCGCCTGCGGCCTGCTGCAGCACCTGCAGCACCGCATCGCCGAGCTCGGTGGACAAGGGCATCTTGCTGCCACCCCACACCGGTACCGTAGCCTTGCTGGCCGACGCGCGCCGCACGTAGGCCACCATGTCCTTCACGCGCACGAACTCCAGCATGCGCCCGGAGAAGACAAAGCAATCACCTCCGCGCAGCCGCGCAATGAAGCCCTCTTCCACCGTGCCGATGCGCGCACCGCCCAGGTACTGCACCTGCATGGCCGCATCACTGACGATGGTGCCGATGGACAAGCGATGCCGCTTGGCGATGCCGCGGTCGGGCACGCGGCAGATGCCGTGTTCGTCGCGGGCGATGCGGTGGTATTCGGGGTAGGCGTTCAGGCTGTTGCCGCCGCGTTCGCAAAAGGCCAGCGCCCAGTCGAACTCCTCGCGCGTGAGCGCGGCGTAGGCGGGAGCCGCGCGCACCTCGTCGTGCAGCGCATCGGGGGCAAAGCCGCCACCCAGTGCCACGGTGACCAGATGCTGCACCAGCACGTCCAGCGGCCGGTCGGGGCTGTGGCGCGACTCGATGCGCCCGGCCTGCACCGCGTTGCGGGCGGCGGCCGCCTCCAGCAGTTCCATGGTGTGGGTGGGCACCAGGGTGATGCGGCTGGGTCGGCCCGGCGCATGGCCACTGCGGCCGGCGCGCTGCAGCAGCCGCGCCACGCCCTTGGGCGATCCGATCTGCAGCACCCGCTCCACCGGCAGAAAGTCCACGCCCAGGTCGAGCGAAGAGGTGGCCACCACCGCGCGCAGCGTGCCGGCCTTCAGGCCCTGCTCCACCCAGTCGCGCACCGCCTTGTCCAGGCTGCCGTGGTGCAGCGCGATCTGGCCCGCCCAGTCGGGGCGCGCCTCCAGCAGCAGCTGGTACCAGATCTCGGCCTGCGACCGCACGTTGGTGAACACCAGGGTGGTGCCCGACGATTCGATCTCGCGCACCACCGCATCGCGCATGCGCGCACCCAGATGCCCCGCCCACGAGTAGCGGCCCGGCTGATCGGGGATCAGCGTGTCAATCACCAGCGACTTGTCGATGCGGCCCTGCACCAGCGCGTGCGGGCCGTGCGTGCGCTCTGCGCCGCACAGCACCTGCATCGCATCAGGCAGGTTGCCCAGCGTGGCGCTGAGGCCCCACACCACCAGCTGCGGGTTCCAGCGCTTCAGGCGCGCGATCGCCAGTTGCACCTGCACGCCGCGCTTGGTGCCCAGCAGTTCGTGCCACTCGTCCACCACGATGTGCGTGACCTGTCCCAGTTCGCCCTGTGCGTGCTCGCGCGACAGCAGCAGGCTGAGCGACTCGGGCGTGGTGACCAGTGCCGAGGGCAAGCGGCGATCCTGCCGCGCGCGCTCGGCCGATGCGGTGTCGCCGGTGCGCTGGCCCAGCGTCCAGTGCGGCGCCAGATCGCGCAGCGGCTCGGTCAGCGCGCGGGTGGTGTCGCTGGCCAGGGCCCGCATCGGCGTGATCCACAGGGCCCGCAGCGGCGGTGCGCCGCGCGATGAAGCGGCGGACACAGCAGGGTGTGCAGAAGCCTGTGCCGCAGCATCGCGCTGCAGCAGCGCCTGCACGATGCCCAGCCACACCGCGTAGGTCTTGCCCGAGCCGGTGGTGGCGTGCAGCAGGCCGCTGCGGCCCTGCGCGATCGCATCCCACACCTCGCGCTGAAAGGCAAAGGGCTGCCAGCCGCGCGCACGCATCCATGGCACTGCAGGCGAGGGTGCGGGTGCGGTTGCGGGGGGCCCAGGTGACACGGCCGCTTCAGGCAAGGGCCGTGGGCGCTTAGAAGGCATCGTCCAGCGCCCCGATGCCCGTGCGTGCACGGCCGCGCCCGCCGCGATGGCGCTGCAGCCGCGGCAGGTCGTCGCGCCCGGCAATGCGCTCGGCCTGCGCGCGCAGCAGACGCAGCGCCGCGTCGAAACGGCGCACCTCGTCGGCCGACAGCACCGACAGCATCTCCAGGTTGATGCGCGCCACCTGCGGAAACAGCGACGCGTGCAGCGCGCGGCCCTCGTCGGTGAGCGCCAGCGACAAGCGCCGCCGGTCACCGCTGCGCACCGTGCGCTGCACCAGCCGCTTGGCCACCAGCGACGACACCGTGCGCGAGGTGCGTGCGCGGTCAAGCTGCACCTGCTCGGCCAGCTCGGACGACTGCAGCCCGCCGCTTTCGGCCAGTTGCAGGATGATGCGCCACTCGCGCCGGGTGATGCCGTAGCGGCCTTCGCACAGCCGCACCACCGCGCTGCCGGCGGTGTTCGACAGGCGCGACAGGCGGTACAGCAGCAGGTCGTCCAGCACCTCGGGCGGATCGGTCAGCGGGCGCGGCATAGGAAAATCCCGGTGAATGATTGATTTCAACAATCAATTGTCCACGCCGTACAGTGGCCTGGCTACACGGCGGGCGTGCGCCGGCGGCCCGACACCTGAAGGAGACCCATGTTGAATCCCGCTCGACGTTCGTGGTGGCATCGCGCAGCCCTGCTGGCGCTGTCTGCGGTGGCCATCTCGGTGATGGCGCTGCCCCTCGCCCAAGCGCAGGACAAGCCGCCGCTGAAGATCCTGGTGGGCTTTCCGCCCGGCGGCAGCGCCGATGTGATCGCGCGGCTGATCGGCGACGCGATCAAGGACGACTTTGCCTCGGTGGTGGTGGACAACAAACCCGGCGCCGGCGGCCGCCTGGCGCTGCGCCTGACCAAGGCCGCCAAGCCCGATGGCCAGACGGTGATCGTGCTGCCCAGCGGACCGATGGTGCTGTTCCCGCACGTGTACAAGAGGCTCGAATACGACGCGGTGGCCGACTTCACCCCCATCTCGCAGATCGCGCGCTTCCAGTTTGGCGTGGTGGCCGGGCCGGCCAGCGGCGCCCGGTCGATGGCCGACATGGTGGCCAAGGTCAAGGCCGATCCGAAGTCGGGCACCTACGGCACACCGGGCCAGGGCACGCTGCCGCACTTCATGGGCGTGCTGATGGAGCAAAGCGCGGGCGTCACCCTCACGCACGTGCCCTTCCAGGGCGGCGCACCGGCCAACACCGCGCTGCTGGGCGGACACATCGGCTACAAGTTCGACGTGGTGCCCGAGACCGCGCAACTGCACAAGGAAGGCAAGGTGCGCATCATCGGCGTGACCGGCGGCAAGCGCGACCCGCAGGTGCCCGAGGTGCCCACGCTCAAGGAGCAGGGCATCGCCATGGAAGCCACCGCCTGGTTTGCGATGTACGGCCCGGCCGGCATGCCGCCCGATGTGCTGCAGCGCCTGGAGCGCGCGGTGATGCGCGCGGTGCGCGACCCGGCCATGCAAAAGCGTCTGGTCGATCTGGGCTACGAGCCGATCGGATCGACCTCTGCCGAACTGGCTGCGGCGCAACGCACTGATCTTGCACGCTGGGAAAAGCCGATCAAGGCCACCGGCGTGAGCCTGGACTGAACCCTGCTTGAGGAGACCGAACCATGCACTTTCACTCCATCCGGCGACGCGCTGCCCTGGCGGCAACACTGGCCGCAACACTGGCCGTAAGCTTCACCGCATCGCTGGCGCTCAGCGGAACAGCCCACGCGCAAACATCGGCAGCAGTGTCCGCACAGACACCGGCGTGGCCCGCCAAGGCGGTGCGCTTCGTCAACAGCTTTCCGCCCGGTGGTCCGTCCGACATCCTGGCGCGCGCGGTGGGTGAGCAACTGCAGCGCCAGTTCAACCAGCCCTTCGTGGTGGAAAACCGCGCGGGCGCCGCAGGCAACGTGGGCGCCGAGGTGGTGGCCAAGTCGGCGGGCGACGGCCACACCCTGCTGTGGGGCATCGACACCACGCACACCATCAATCCGCACATCTACAAGACGATGCCGTTCAAGGCGTCCGAGCTCAAGCCGCTGGTGATCCTGTCGAGCTCGGGCCTGCTGCTGGGCGTGCACCCCAGCACCGGCCTCAAGTCGCTCAATGATTTTTTGGCCGCGGCGCGCGCGCGCGAGCAGGCCTTCAGCTCGGGCGGCAACGGATCGCCGGGCCACCTGTGGGTGAACATGATCAACGAGGCGGCCGGCACGCAGCTGCTGCACATCCCCTACCGCGGCAATTCGCCCGCGGTGATGGCGGTGGTGTCGGGCGAGGTGCAGGGCGGCACGCTGGCCACGCCGGGCATGCTGCCGCAGGTGAAGGCCGGCAAGGTGGTGCCACTGGCCGTGACCAGCCGCCAACGCTCGGCCCTGGCGCCCGAGGTGCCCACCGTGGCCGAACTGGGCATGCGCGACCTGGAAAGCGAAGTGCTGTACGTGGTGATGGCCCCGGGCAACACGCCCGAGGCGCTGATGCAGACCATGGCCAAGGCCATCCTCGACGTGATGGCGCGCCCCGAGATGCAGCAGCGCCTGAAGACGCTGGACATGGCCTTCGAGGGCCTGACCGGCAGCGCGGCCGAGCGCCGCCTGAAGCGGCTGGACGACCGCTACGGCCGCATCATCCGCGCCACTGGCATGAAGGTGGACTGAAAGCCCGCAACACCATGACCACCGCACAACGACCCAACATCATCTTCATCGTCGCCGACGACCTGGGCTTTGCCGACCTGGGCTGCTACGGCGGCCGCGATGCTTCGTTCGGCAAGGTATCGCCGGTGCTGGATGCACTGGCCGCCGCCGGCCTGAAGTTCACCCAGGGTTACTCCAACTCGCCGGTGTGCTCGCCCACGCGCTTTGCGCTGATGACTGCGCGCTACCAGTACCGCCTGCGCGGCGCCGCCGAAGAGCCGATCAGCAGCAAGAGCAAGGGCAGCACCACGCTGGGCCTGCCGCCCGAGCATCCCACCCTGCCCTCGCTGCTGCGCGATACGGGCTACCGCACCGCACTCATCGGCAAGTGGCACCTGGGCTATCCGCCCGTCTTCGGGCCGCTCAAGAGCGGCTACGAGGAGTTCTTTGGCCCGATGTCGGGCGGCGTGGACTACTTCACCCACTGCAGCAACAACGGCACGCACGACCTGTACATGGGTGATGCCGAGCAGCACGAAGAGGGCTACCTGACCGACCTGATCTCGCGCCGCGCGGTGGACTACGTGCAGCGCATGGCGCAGCAAAGTGCGCCCTTCTTCCTGAGCCTGCACTACACCGCACCGCACTGGCCCTGGGAGACGCGTGACGATGCACACCTGGCCGACGACGTGAAGAGCAACCTGTTCCACTTGCACGGCGGCAATGTGGACACCTACCGACGCATGATCCACCACATGGACGAGGGCATCGGCTGGATCGTCGATGCACTGCGCAAGCAAGGGCAACTGGACAACACGCTGATCGTCTTCACCAGCGACAACGGCGGTGAGCGCTTTTCCGACAACTGGCCGCTGGTGGGCGGCAAGATGGACCTGACCGAAGGCGGCATCCGCGTGCCGTGGATCGCGTACTGGCCCGCCGTCATCCGCCCCGGTGGCGTGAGCCGCCAGCTGTGCATGACCATGGACTGGTCGGCCACGATGCTCGAAGTGGGCGGTGCAAAGCCCCACCCCGACTATCCGCTGGACGGCGCATCTCTGACGGCGGTGCTGCGCGATGCGTCGCATGCGTTTGCGCGCCCGCTGCACTGGCGCATGAACCACCGCGGCCAGCGGGCGCTGCGCGACGGCGACTGGAAGTACCTGCGGGTGGACGGCAACGACTACCTGTTCAACATTCCGGCCGACGAACGCGAGCGCGCCAATCTGGCGCCGCGCCAGCCCGAGCGCCTGGCCCGCATGCGCGAGGCCTGGGAGGCGTGGGAAGCCACCGTGCCGCCCATCCCGGCCGATGCCATGGTGAGCTTGGGCTATTCGTACAAGGACATGCCGCAGCGCTGAGCCCGCCCGCAGGCGCGGGCTTGCCTGTAGCCTGCGCATAACATCGCACCATGCGTGTTTCTGCCGGCCTCAGCCGCTGGCTCCCCTTTCTGAACTGGCCGCGGCCCGATGCGGCGCGCCTGCGTGCCGACGCCATGGCAGGCCTGACGGTGGCGCTGGTGATGGTGCCGCAATCGGTGGCCTATGCGGGCCTGGCTGGCATGCCGCTGATCACCGGGCTGTATGCGGCGCTGATTCCGGCGCTGCTGGCCTCGATGATGGGCAACTCCACCCGGCTGTCGGTGGGGCCCGCGGCGCTGAGCTGCCTGCTGGTGTTCGCCTCGCTCTCAGGCATGGCCGCGCCGGGCAGTGCGCAGTGGGTGACGCTGGCGGTGTGGCTGGCGCTGCTGTCGGGCCTGATGCAACTGGCGCTGGGCGTGGTGCAGTGGGGCTGGGTGCTCAACCTCATCAGCGCACCGGTGCTCACCGGCTTCACCCAGGCCGCGGTGCTGCTGATCGCGGCCTCGCAGTTGCCGGCGCTGCTGGGCCTCCAGGGTCCGCTGTCCAGCCTGTTCACCGGCCCGGTCATCGATCTGGCGGCGCTGGCCTTTGGCATCGTGTGCCTGGCGCTCATCCTGCTGGCGCGCCGCGTGGTGCCACGCTTTCCCGCGATGATGGTGGTGGCGGCGCTGGCCGCGGTCGTCAGTGCGCTGGCGGGCTTTGAACGCGCAGGCGGCGCGGTGATCGGCGCTCTGCCCAGCGGCTGGCCCACGCCCTACTGGCCCGGCTTTCCGGGCTGGGACGCATTGGGCAGCCTGCTGATGCCTGCACTGGTGATTGCGCTGGTGAGTTTTCTGGAGACCACTGCCAGCGCCAAGGTCGAGGCGCAGCGCGACGGCCGCCGCTGGGACGACAACCAGGACCTGATCGCCCAGGGCGTGGCCAAGATCGCGTCGGGCTTCAGCGGCAGCTTTGCCACCAGCGCTTCGTTCTCGCGATCGGCGCTGATGCTGTATGCGGGCGCCACCAGCGGTTGGGCGGTGGTGGCCTGCACGCTGCTGATCGCCCTCACGCTGTGGCTGCTCACGCCGGCGCTGCATCATGTGCCGCGCGCCACGCTGTCGGCCATCGTGGTGGCGGCCATCATCGGACTGGTGCAGCCGGCTGCCATCCGGCGGCTGTGGCGCATCGGCCGGGTGGAGGCAGTGATCGCGCTGGTCACCTTTGTGGTCACGCTGCTGAGTGCGCCCTACATCTACTGGGGCGTGATCGTCGGCGTGCTGATGAGCCTTGCGCACTTTCTGTACCACCGGCTGCATCCGCGCATCATCGAGATCGGCCTGCACCCCGACGGCAGCCTGCGCGACCGCCACCTGTGGAAGCTGCCGCCGCTGGCGCCGCACCTGTACGCGCTGCGCATGGACGACGAGCTCGACTTTGCCTCGGCCTCGGCGTTCGAGCGCCGCATCACCGAGCAACTGGCCGCGCAGCCCGACACACAGCATGTGTGCCTGTTCGCGCAGCCGATCAACCGCATCGACATCTCGGGTGTGGAGGTGTTCATGCAACTGCGCGAGCGCCTGGCCGTACGCGGCATCACGCTGCACATCAGCGGCATCAAGCTGCCGGTGGAACGTGTGCTGGAGCGCGCTGGCGCCCTGCAGCCCGGGCCGCTGCTGCGCATGTACCGCACCGATGCCGAGGCGCTGCAGGCGTTGGGGCAGATTCGCTGAGGGGTGTCAGGCTGGTTCGGCCGTGACGATCCAACCTTCCAGCGGGTCCATGCCTTCGGGCAGGCCGTAGCGCGGCGCGCCCTGCCGTGCCGCCCAGGCTGCCTGCATCAGGCACAGCACGGCATCCAGCGCGTCGCCGCTGCCGTCATCGGCCAGGGCGTCACGCTGCGCGTGGGTGAGCTTGATGCGCAGGCCCAGCCGGGTGCGGCCGTCTTCCAGCGTCTGCAGCAGGTCCTTGCGCGCAATCAGCCGCTCGGGCGTGTGCTTGGCGCGGTCGTCGCTTTTGTAGCTGCGGGTGCCGATCAGCTCGCGCGCCAGCAGCCCGGGGTAGGCCTCCAGCACCACGCGCTGCGGATCGCCATCGCACAGACCCGGCATGCTGACGCCGGCGGCGCGCAGCAGCGGCACCCCCGCATGCAGCATGAAGGCCACCGGCGGGTTCACCCACTTCATGCTGGGGCTCGACCCTGCAGGCCGGTCGGTCGCGCGATGCGCGAACTTGCCGCCGGCGGGGCGCGCATCGCAAAACGCGGCAAAGGCGTCGCGGATCTGCTCGCGCGACAGGCCCGCATAGTGGTCCATGCAGTCGCTCCACCGCAACGGCCAGCGCAGTTGCTCGACCAGTTCGCGCGGCAGGCCGAAGGGCAAGTCAAAGCCACCCACCCACGGCCGCGCCTGTGTCAGCCAGGCGGCCAGGTCATCCAGGCGGTCGATGCATTCCAGCCGCTCCAGCACCACGCGGCCCGACTGCTCGCAGCCCAGCGCCAGCACGATGGGCTTGCGGCGGCTCGGTGCGCTGGAGAAGTCGCAGCCCAGAAGCGGCATGGGCGCAGGCATGGACACGGGGGCAGCGGCGGCCGCCGACGAAGCGTTCATCAAAAAAAAATTGAAATCTGACCCCGATTATTTCCACGCCGACAGCAGGTCGGCGGGAAGGGGGTCACTGCGCAGGGCACTGCCGGGGCCAGCCTGGTAGCGGCACCACACGCGCGACTCGCTGCCGCGCGCCAGCACCTCGCCGGCCCGATCGCCGCCGCTGCGCACCACCTCGTGCGCCAGTGTGAACGAACTGCGGCCGTGTCGGGCCAGTTGCGTGCGCACTTCGCAGGCATCGCCGAACGCGGGCGAAGCGATGAAGTCGCACTGCGCATTCACCAGCGGGATGGTGAAGCCTTCGTCGCGCATGCGCTGTGCACCGTAGCCGCAAGCGGCCAGCATCTCCCAGGCCGCGGTGTCCATCCAGCGGTAGTAGGTGGGGTAGTAGATGATGCCGGCCGGGTCGCATTCGCCCCAGGCCAGGGTGCGCGGCAGCGCGA
This sequence comes from Burkholderiaceae bacterium, assembly GCA_046091865.1. GTDB lineage: Bacteria > Pseudomonadota > Gammaproteobacteria > Burkholderiales > Burkholderiaceae_C > JBDLRH01. Next base: position 18,170 of record JBJTCL010000101.1, read on the forward strand.
AGAACCGTTCAGGCACGGCCGATGATCGATGCCGTGGCCATCAGCTCTTCGAGCAGCGCCAGCGACACACGACCCGACACCGCGTACGGGTCGAGCTCGGGCATCTCGGAGTACTTCAGCACGATCGAGGTGTTGAGCTTGGCCAGGTTCACCTGCCCCATCGTCCAGCCGCCAAAGCGGCGCTCGGCGATCTCTTCGTAGTGCAGCAGCACCACGTCCTTGTGGCGCTTGTCGGTGACGATGTGCGCGTACAGGTTGTTGACCTGGTTGCGTCCGCCCTCGATGGCCTGCAAGAAGATGCCGCCACCATAGCACAGGATGCCAGTGATGCCGTTGGCCAGGTTGTGCGCGCGTGCCGCACTCAGGATGGATTCGGTGGCTGCCGTCGGGTCGGCTTCGACCGCGCGGCTCACATAGAGCAGTCGCACCAGCATCGCGTCACTCCGAAGACTTGCGGGGGATCAGCGCCAGGAATTCACGGCGCAGGTTCGGGTCCTTGAGGAAGGCGCCGCGCATGACCGAATTGATCATCAGGCTGTCCATGTCCTTCACGCCGCGCCAGGCCATGCAGTAGTGCGAGGCCTCCATCACGATGGCCAGGCCGTCGGGCTGGGTGAGCTCCATGATCAGGTCGGCCAGCTGGATGACGGCCTCTTCCTGGATCTGCGGGCGACCCATGATCCACTCGGCCAGCCGCGCGTACTTGGACAGGCCGATCACGTTGGTGTGTTCGTTGGGCAGCACGCCGATCCACACCTTGCCAATCACCGGGCAGAAATGGTGGCTGCAGGCGCTGCGCACCGTGATCGGGCCGACGATCATCAGCTCGTTGAGGTGCTCGGCGTTGGGAAACTCGGTGACGGTGGGTGCCTTGACATAGCGGCCGCGGAACACCTCGTTGACATACATCTTGGCCACGCGGCGCGCGGTGTCGGTGGTGTTGTGGTCGCTTGCGGTGTCGATCACCAGGCTTTCGAGCACGCCGCGCATCTTGGTCTCGACCTCGTCGAGCAGCGCCTCGAGCTCGCCGGGCTGGATGAACTCGGCGAGGTTGTCGTTGGCATGAAACCGCTTGCGTGAGGCCACGATCCGCTCGCGGATCTTGACCGATACGGGCGTGCCCGCTTCGTCATCGGTGGGTTTCATGGTTCCCTGCGTTTTCATGAGCATGGCTCATCGTAACACTTTGTTGTGTCAACAAAGCCTGCAAATCCCCCAGCGTGCCGGCCTCGTGCAGCGGCTTGTCGCTGCGCAGGCGCAGCATGCGCGGAAAGCGCAGCGCGATGCCGCTTTTGTGCCGCGTGCTGCGCGCAATGCCCTCAAAACCCAGCTCGAACACCAGCGCGGGCCGCACGCTGCGCACCGGCCCGAACTTCTCCAGCGTGCTCTTACGGATCACCGCATCCACCGCCTTGAATTCGTCGTCGCTCAGGCCCGAGTAGGCCTTGGTGAAGGGTACCAACTGCAGCGCGCCGGGCTCGGGCGGGCGGCGCTGCGCGATCGCCTCGACCACCGCGGCCGCCTCGTGCGCATCGCGCGGCGCGCGGCTCCACACCGCAAAGGTGTAGTCGGTGTAGACCGAGGCGCGCCGGCCGTGGCCCGCCTGCGCATAGATCAGCACGCCGTCCACCGTCATGGGGTCGATCTTCCACTTGAGCCACAGGCCGTCGGCCTTGCTGCGGCCGGTGCCGTACGCGGCGTCGCGGCGCTTGAGCATGAAGCCCTCCACGCCCAGCGCGCGGCTCCGTTCGCGTTCGCGCGCCAGCGCAGGCCCGTCGGCGCAGCGCACCTCGGGCGACAGCAGGCCCCCATGCAGGGCCAGCAGTTGCTCCAGTCGGTAGCGCCGCCCGGATTGCGGCAGCGCGCGGATGTCCTCGCCCGCGTGCTCCAGCAGGTCGTAGGCCATGAAGCGCACCGGTTGCTCGGCCAGCAGCTTGCGCGGCAGCGTCTTGCGGCCGATGCGCTGCTGCAATCGCGCAAAGGGCGCTGGGCGATCGGTGGATGCGTCCCACACCAGCACCTCGCCATCAAGCACTGTCCCGTCGGGCAGTGCACTGGCCCACTGCACGATTTCGGGAAAGCGCTCGGTCACCAGTTCCTCGCCGCGCGACCAGATCCAGCACTGCCCTGCGCGGCGAACCACCTGCGCGCGGATGCCGTCGTACTTCCATTCCACCAGCCAGTCGGCTACCGCGCCCAGCCGCGCGTCCAAGCCATCGGGCGTGCCATCCACCGCATGCGCCAGAAAGAACGGATACGGCTGCCCCGGGTCGGGCGGGGCCTGCGCATCATGCGGTGCGATCAGCGCGGCGTAGCGCGACGCGTCGGGCGTGCGCTTGGCGTCGGTGTAACCCATCATGCGTTGGGCCACCAGCTTGGCATCCACCGCCGCATGCGCGGCCAGAGCGCGCTGCACCAGCAGCCGGCTCACGCCCACCCGAAAGCCTCCGCCCACCAGCTTCACCCACAGAAAACGGCCGGCCGCATCCAGTTGCTGCCAGTGCTCGCGCACCTGCTGGCGCAAGTGGTCGTCGTCCGCGCCCCGCAAGGGCAGCAGGCGATGCTCCATCCAGTCGGCCAGGCCCAGCGGGCTGTCGGCGGCCGAGGGCGGCAGCACATGCGCGATGGTCTCGGCCAGATCACCCACCGCCTGGTAGCACTCTTCGAACAGCCAGTCGTCGATGCCTGCGATATCGCAGGCCAGCGCCCGCATGCGCGCGGTGGGCACGATCTGCCGCGGCTTGCCGCCGGCGAGAAAGTACACCGCCCACGCAGCGTCGCGCGCATCGGCCTGAGCCAGGTAGCGTTGCAGTGCGTCGAGCTTGGCGCTGGTGGCGGTGCTGGCGTCGAGCTCGGCAAACAGGCGGGCCAAGTCCTTCATGCGGCGCCCCCGCTGACGGCCTCGCTGACGCCCTCGCTGACGCCCTCGCTGACGGCCTCTTTCTCGGCTTCATGGGTATCGCCGTACTCGGTCTCGAACGCACCGGCATCCAGGCCCTGCGATTGCAAATAGCGCACCATCACCGCCACGCTGCCGTGGGTGACGATGATGCGCTGCGCACCGGTGGCACCGATGGCACCCAGCAGGCCGGGCCAGTCGGCATGGTCGCTGAGCACGAAGCCGCGGTCGTGCCCGCCACGCCGGCGCGCGCCGCGCAGTTGCATCCAGCCACTGGCAAAGGCGTCGCTGTATTCGCCAAAGCGGCGTATCCACGGGCTGGCGGCGGCACTGGGCGGGCACAGCACCAGCGCTCGACGCGCGTCTGTATCCGTCTCGCCGGTGGCCACGGCCGCGCGCCTTGCACGCGCGCTGCCCACCGCCGCTGCCGCCACCGTGGGCGGCAAGGCCACGCCCGCGTCGCGGTAGGCGCGGTTGAGCGTGTCAATGGCGCCGTGCACCACGATCGGTCCGATGCTCGCATCGATGCCGCTCAGGATGCGCTGCGCCTTGCCGAAGCTGTAGCACATCAGCACGCTGGCGCGCCCGGCCTGCGCGTTGCCGGCCCACCAGGCATTGATGTCGGCGAACACTTCGTCGTCGGGGCGCCAGCGGTAGATCGGCAGGCCAAAGGTGGATTCGGTGATGAACACGTCGCAGCGCACCGGATCGAAGGGCACGCAGGTGCGGTCGGGCTGCACCTTGTAGTCGCCGCTGGCCACCCACACGCGGCCGCGGTGCTCCAGCCGCACCTGCGCCGAGCCCAGCACATGGCCCGCAGGATGCAGCGACAGCGTCACGCCGTGGTGGGTGATGCGCTCGCCATAGGCCAGCGTCTGCAGCGTGATGTTGCCCAGCCGCGCACGCAGCACGTCGGCGCCCGGCGCGGCGGCCAGGTAGTGGCCATGGCCGCTGCGCGCGTGGTCGGCATGCGCATGGGTGATGACGGCACGCGCCACCGGCCGCCACGGGTCGATGTAGAAATCACCCGCAGGGCAGTACAGGCCTTCGGGCCGCTGGACGATCAGGTCGTCGTGCATGCTGCGTCAGTCACTCAGTAACGCATGCCGGTCAGGAACAGCGCGGTGCGCATCAGCCCCAGGGCAATGCGCTCGTGCACCCGCTCGCCCAGCGAGCGCTGCGCCAGCGCCTGGGGGTCCACACGGCGGCCCTCGTGTGCGATCGCCTGCAGCAGCCGCGAGCGCAGCGCGCCGGCAAAGGCCGCGTCGTCCACCAGCACATTGGCCTCGCGCGCCAGCAGCAGGCTCAAGGGGTCGAGGTTGGACGATCCCACCGTGGCCCAGCGGCCGTCGATGACGGCCACCTTGGCGTGCAGAAAGCTCGGCACGTATTCATGGATTTCCACGCCAGCGGCCAACAGTTCGCCGTACACCGAACGCACCGCGTAATACTGCATGAAGTATTCGTAGCGGCCCTGCAGCAGCAGCCGCACCCGCACGCCGCGGCGCGCCGCATGCATCAGGGCGTTGCGCAACTTGCGCCCCGGCAGAAAGTAGGCATTGGCGATCAGCACCTCCGAACGCGCCTCACCAATCGCCTTGCGGTAGGCACGCTCGATCGCAAAGCGAAAGCGCACGTTGTCGCGCAGCACCAGCGCGGCACGGGCGCCCTGCGCGCCCGGCGCGATCGACGCGATCGACGCGACCGGCGCCACCGGTGCGCTGCCCGCCAGGAACGGCGTCGCGCCCGCCTCGCGCGCCAGCACCGCGCCCGAGCGCATCAGGTCCATCGCTCCGGCCAGCTCGCGCTGACGCAGCCGGCGCCCCACCTCCATGCGTTGCCATAGCCGCTGCATGGCCGCCAGCACGCTGGCGGTCACCGGCCCGCGCAGGCGCACCGCAAAGTCCAGCCGTGGCGACGCCAGCGGACCATGGTTCGGGTCGTGCCAGTCGTCCAGCAGGTTGATGCCGCCACAAAACGCCAGCTCACCATCCACCACCGCCAGCTTGCGGTGCAGCCGCCGCCAGCGGCTGGGGATCAGCAGGCCCAGCGTGCCCAGCGGCGCAAACACGCGTAGCTCCACGCCGGCCGTGTCCAGGCGCTGCGCCCAGGGCGCGGGCAGCGCCGGGGTGCCCACGCCGTCGACCGCCAGCCGCACCTGCACGCCGCGCTGCGCCGCACGCTCCAGCGCCTGCAGCAGCGCCACGGTGCCGCCTTGTACATCCAGGATGTAGGTTTCGATGTGCACCTCGGTGCGCGCGCCATCCACCGCATCCACCAGCGTATCAAAGAGCTGCGCCGCGCCTTCGATCAGCTGCAGTTCGTGGCCCGGGGCCCACAGCGCGGCGATGCGAGGCATGTCAGAACCCGAACTCGGCGATCACCGGCAGGTGATCCGACATGCGCCACCAGGCCTGGCCGCGCGGAATCTCCAGCCCCAGCGGCGTGAGGCCGCGTGCGTAGGCGTAGTCCAGCTGCGCAATCGGCAGTCGCGCGGGATAGGTGGCCACGCGCTGCACCGCATGGTCGCGCAGGCCCATGGCCGCCATGGCCGGGCGCAAGCGCGCACCCCAGTCGTTGAAGTCGCCGGCCACCACCAGCGGCTCGCGCGCGGGCACCTCGCGCTCGATGAAGCGGCGCAGTTGCTCCACCTGGCGGCGCCGGCTGGCCGAGATCAGGCCCAGGTGCACCGCAATCACATGCAACGGCCGGCGCCCGATGCGGATGCAGGCATGCAGCAGGCCGCGCTGCTCGAAGCGGTGGTCGGACATGTCCTCGTGCGCATGGGACTCGACGTCGTAGCGCGACAGGATGGCGTTGCCGTGCTCGCCATGGCGGGTGATGGCATTGGTGCGATAGATCGCGTGATAGCCCTGCACGCCCTTGTGGATGTTGTAGGTCGCGATGCGCAAGCGATCCATCGGCCAACCTTAACGCAATTCGTGGCGGCTGCCGTTGCGCAGGGGCACGCCCTGCCCCGTTCAGGACCCGGCGGAGCGCACAAAGCGCGG
>JBJTCL010000102.1:0-17205 GCA_046091865.1 Burkholderiaceae bacterium
ACGTATAAAATACGGGAGCACGCGTTGCAGAAGCTGCCCTTCATTGCGGTGGTGGGCGACAAGGAAATGGCCTCCGGCTTGGTGGCCGTGCGTGCCCGGGGCAATCAGGACCTCGGCGTGATGTCACTGGACGCCTTTGCACAAAGGCTCTCCGAGGCCATCACCAACAAGCACTGAGGATTTTTGGGAGGTTCACACCATCGCTACTGAATTTCGCGATCGCCGCCAGCGCGAGGAACGCAAACACCGCCTGAATCGGGAGATCATGGCCCCGGAAGTCCGCCTGAGCGGACCCGAGAACGAGCCGCTGGGCATTGTCAGCCTGGCAGACGCCCTCAGGATGGCCGGCGAGCTGGATGTGGATCTGGTTGAAATTGCTGCCACCGCCATTCCGCCGGTCTGCCGGCTGATGGACTACGGCAAGTTCAAGTACCAGGAACAAAAGAAGGCAGCGGAAGCGAAAGCCAAGCAAAAGGTCATCGAGGTCAAGGAAATCAAGTTCCGGCCCGGTACCGACGATGGCGACTACAACATCAAGATGCGCAACATCCGGAGGTTTCTGGATGATGGCGACAAGTGCAAGATCACGCTGCGCTTTCGGGGCCGCGAGATCACGCACCAGGAATTCGGAATGGCGCTGTTGCAGCGCATCCGTGACGAGCTGGCCGACAGCATCGTGGTCGAGCAGTTCCCCAAGCTGGAGGGGCGGCAGATGATCATGATGATTGCGCCAGGTCGCAAGAAGGCAGCCGCAGCGGCCCCCAAGCCGGTTGCGGGCCAGGCCGCTCCGGCGGCCGCTGCCTGAAGCAGGTCGGTTCAAGGGACTTCGGTCCCGCCGTATGCCGGTTGGTCGCCGGCGTGTCGGCCATTCGTGGCTCGGGGCCATCAAGACCACAGCCGGTTGCTGTGGCGCCTCACGAGCACAACCAAGAAGGAGCATTCACATGCCCAAGATGAAGACCAAGAGCAGCGCGAAGAAGCGTTTTCGCGTTCGTCCCGGTGGCACCGTCAAGCGCGGTCAGGCCTTCAAGCGTCACATCCTGACCAAGAAGACCACCAAGAACAAGCGCCACCTGCGCGGGGCGGTCTCGGTGCACGAGACCAACATGGCCTCGATGGCCGCGATGTTGCCCGGCACCGGCATCTGACCCACTGACGAACCAGGAGAACACACATGCCTCGCGTCAAACGCGGCGTTACCGCCCGCGCACGTCACAAAAAAGTCCTGGCCCTGGCCAAAGGTTTCCGCGGTCGCCGCGGCAACGTCTTCCGCATCGCCAAGCAGGCGGTGATGAAGGCCGGCCAGTACGCCTACCGCGACCGTCGCGCCAAGAAGCGCGTCTTCCGTCAACTGTGGATCGCCCGTATCAACGCGGCTGCCCGTGAACTCGGCCTGACCTACAGCCAGTTCGCCAACGGTATCCGCAAGGCCGGCATCGCCATCGACCGCAAGGTACTGGCCGACATCGCCGTGCACGACAAGGCAGCCTTTGCCGGCATCGTGCAGCAGGTCAAGGCCAAGCTGGCGGCCTGATCCCGCACGCCGGTGCGCCGCCTTCGGGTGGCGCCTCCGGCCCGCATCCCGGCAGGGGCTGGTGCCACACGGTGCTGGCCCCTGTTGCTTTCCGAGGCCCCCCCCGAGGACGCCCATGAACGAACTGGACTCCATCGTCGAGCAGGCGCAGCGCAGCTTTGCGCAGGCGGCCACCCCCAACGACCTTGAGAACGCCAAGGCGCAGTTTCTCGGCAAGTCGGGTCGCGTCACCGAACTGATGAAGGGCATGGCGGCACTGAGCGTCGACGAAAAGAAGACGCGCGGCGCGGCCATCAACCTGGCCAAGCAGGCGATCGAGCAGGCGCTGACCGAGCGTCGCCAGGCGCTGGCCGATACCGAACTGCAGGCGCAGCTCAAGGCCGAGGCGCTCGACGTGACGCTGCCCGGCCGTGCGCAGGCGCTTGGCGGGCTGCACCCGGTGTCGCTCACGCTCGAGCGCATCGAGGCCATCTTTGGCTCCATGGGTTTCGAGGTGGCGCAGGGCCCCGAGATCGAGACCGACTGGTTCAACTTCACCGCCCTGAACACGCCCGAAGACCATCCGGCGCGTTCGATGCACGATACGTTCTACGTCGAAGGCGGCTACCTGCTGCGCACGCACACCAGCCCGATGCAGATCCGACATGCGGTGCAGCATGTCAAGCAGCACCGTGCGCGGCTGGACGCCGGCCAGGGCATGCCCGAGATCCGCGTGATCGCGCCGGGCCGCACCTACCGCGTGGACAGTGACGCTACCCATTCGCCGATGTTCCACCAGTGCGAAGGCCTGTGGATCGGCGAGGACGTGTCCTTCAAGGACCTGAAGGTCGTGTTCACCGACTTCTGCCGCACCTTCTTCGAGAGCGACGACCTGGTGCTGCGCTTTCGGCCCAGTTTCTTTCCGTTCACCGAGCCCAGCGCCGAGATCGACATCCAGTTCCAGACCGGTCCGCTGGCCGGCCGCTGGCTCGAGGTGGCGGGCTCCGGTCAGGTGCATCCGAACGTGGTGCGCAACATGGGCCTCGACCCGGAGCGCTTCATCGGTTTTGCCTTCGGCATGGGCCCGGACCGTCTGACCATGCTGCGCTACGGCGTGAACGACCTGCGCCTGTTCTTCGACGGCGACCTTCGCTTCCTGTCGCAGTTCCGCTGAGCGCGGCATCCTTGCGCCGCACAGCGTTCAGTCGTCCGCCCTCGAAACGTACGAGACCCACGTCATGCAATTCCCGGAATCCTGGTTGCGCGAGTTCTGCAACCCGCCGCTGAGCACCCAGCAACTGGCCGACACCCTGACCATGGCAGGGCTCGAGGTGGAAGAGCTGCGCCCGGTGGCGCCGCCGTTCACCCGGGTGGTGGTGGCCGAGATCAAGGACGCGGTGCAGCACCCCAACGCCGACCGCCTGCGCGTGTGCCAGGTCGACGCGGGGCAGGGCACGCTGCTCAACATCGTTTGTGGCGCACCGAATGCACGGCTCGGCATCAAGGTGCCGTGTGCGCTGGTGGGCGCCGAGCTGCCACCGGGCGACGACGGCAAGCCCTTTGCCATCAAGCTGGGCAAGCTGCGCGGCGTCGAAAGCCAGGGCATGTTGTGCTCGTCGCGCGAGCTGCAGATCGACGACGACCACGGCGGCCTGCTGGAACTGTCGACCGATGCACCGGTGGGCCAGAACATCCGCGAGCACCTGAAGCTCGACGACACGGTCTTCACCCTCAAGCTCACGCCCAATCTGGCGCACTGCCTGAGTGTGTATGGCATTGCACGCGAGGTGGCGGCGCTGACCGGGGCGCCGCTGAAGGCGCCGTCGTTTCCGCCGGTGAAGGTGTCGCACCCCGACCGCCAGCCGGTGAAGGTGAGCGCGCCCGACCTGTGCGGCCGCTTTTCGGGCCGCATCGTGCGCGGCGTCAACACCCATGCTGCCACGCCGGCGTGGATGGTCGAGCGCCTGGCGCGCTGCGGGCAGCGCAGCGTGACGCCGCTGGTGGACATCTCCAACTACGTGATGTTCGAGTTCGGTCGGCCCAGCCACATCTTCGATCTCGACAAGATCCACGGCACGCTGGACGTGCGCTGGGGCCGCACGGGCGAACCGCTCAAGCTGCTCAACGGCAACACGGTGACGGTGGACGAGACGGTGGGCGTGATCGCCGACGATGCGCAGGTCGAGTCGCTGGCCGGGATCATGGGTGGCGACGCCACCGCCGTGTCCGACGACACGCAGAACGTCTACGTGGAAGCCGCCTTTTGGTGGCCCAAGGCGATCGCCGGCCGCTCGCGCCGCTACAACTTCTCCACCGACGCCGGTCATCGCTTCGAGCGCGGGGTGGACCCCAGCACCACCGTCGAGCACATTGAGCGCATCACGCAGCTCATCCTTGACATCTGCGGCGGCGAGGCCGGCCCGATCGACGATGTGCAGGTGAACCTGCCACAGGCGCAGCCGGTGACGCTGCGCGTGGCGCGCGCCAACAAGGTGATCGGCATGCCGCTGTCGCTCAAGCAGTGCGCCGATGCGCTGCGCGGGCTGGGCCTGCCTGTCGCAGAGGGCGAGGGCACGGTGACCGTCACGCCGCCGCCCTACCGCTTTGACCTGCAGATCGAGGAAGACCTGATCGAGGAGGTGGCGCGCATGGTGGGCTACGACCACCTGCCCACCACGCCGCCCAAGGCGCCGATCACGGCGCAGGTGCGCCCCGAGGCGCAGCGCAGCGCCTTTGCGGTGCGCCGCATGCTGGCCGCGCTGGGCTATCAGGAAACCATCAACTTCAGCTTTGTCGAAGAGCGCTGGGAGCGCGAGGTGGCGGGCAACGCCAAGCCCATCCAGTTGCTGAACCCGATCGCCAGCCAGATGAGCGTGATGCGCTCGTCGCTGCTGGGATCGCTGCTGCAGGTGCTGCGCTTCAACCTCGACCGGCGCGCCGAACGGGTGCAGGTGTTCGAGCTGGGGCGCGTGTTCCTGCGCGATGCGTCGGTCAAGAACACCGACACCACGGTGGAAGGCTTCCAGCAGCCGATGCGCGTGGCCGGGCTGATCTACGGCCCCAACGCGCCGGTGCAATGGGCACAGCGCGAAGCCGCTGCCGATTTTTACGACGCCAAGGCGCATGTGGAACGCCTGTTCGCGCGGGTGTTGCCGCGCTTTGAGGTGGCTGAGCATCCGGCGCTGCACCCCGGGCGCTGCGCGCGCGTGATGCTGGGCGACCGCTGTGTGGGCCATGTGGGCGAGCTGCATCCGCGCTGGCGCCAGGGCTACGAGCTGCCGCAAGCGCCGGTGCTGTTCGAGCTCGATCTGGACGCGGTGCTGGCGCACGCGGTGCCGGTGGCCTTGGGTGTGCCCAAGTTCCAGGCGGTGGAGCGCGACATTGCGGTGGTGGTGGCCGAGTCGGTCACCCACGACGCGCTGATGGCCGCCATCCACGCCGCGCCCACGCAGGGCCTGCTGCGCAGCGCGCTGCTGTTCGATGTGTACCGCCCCAAGGCGGGCACCGCATCGGGCGGCGTACAGAGTGGCGAGAAAAGCCTGGCGGTGCGCTTGACGCTGAACAGCGAGGCCGCCACACTCACCGACGAGCAGATCGACGCCTGCGTGCAGGCGGTGGTCGATGCCCTGCAGCGCCAACTGGGCGCGCGCCTGCGCGGCTGATGCCGCAGCAACGACCGCTGAAAACACCGCGATGGAACTGATCGTCGAGACCCTGGAAACGCCGGCCCTCACCAAGGCCCATCTGGCCGAGTTGCTGTTCGAGCAGATCGGCCTGAACAAGCGCGAGTCCAAGGACATGGTCGATGCCTTCTTCGACCTGATGGTGCAAAGCCTGGTGGACGGTGACGACGTCAAGATCTCCGGCTTCGGCAACTTCCAGATCCGCACCAAGGCGCCACGCCCCGGACGCAACCCGCGCACCGGCGAGCTCGTTCCCATCGACGCGCGGCGTGTGGTCACCTTCCACGCCAGCACCAAACTCAAGGAACAGATTCAGGGCCGGGAGTGATGCGGGTTCATCCGGGGGTTTGCACAGCGCACGCCTTGCGGTATTCTGAAATCTTTCCCGCGCATTTCTGACCACCCTGTCGCTCTGCCTGTTGCTGAGAGTCGATGCAAGCTTCGCTTCCTGCCATTCCTGCCAAGCGCTACTTCACCATCGGTGAGGTCAGCGCGCTGTGCGGCGTCAAGCCGCATGTGCTGCGCTATTGGGAGCAGGAGTTCACGCAGCTGCGCCCGATGAAGCGCCGCGGCAACCGGCGCTACTACCAGCACCACGAGGTGCTGATGATCCGCCGCATCCGCGACCTGCTGTACGAGCAGGGCTTCACCATCATGGGCGCGCGCAACAAGCTGCAGGAGATTGTGCAGCAAGAGCGCGAGCGTCGCCGCGCCGGTGAGGTGATGCTCGACGGCGTGGACACCTTCGACAGCGCCGATGAACCGGGGCATGAGGCAGGACATGACGCGGGCGATGACGCGCCGGCCTTCGTCGACAGCGAGCCGCCGGTGGACGAAGCGTCGCCCGAGGCGCAGCGCCTGATGCAGTTGCGCCGCGAGCTGTTTGAGATCCGCGAGCTGCTGCTGGCCTGATCGCATCGGCGCGCGGCTTGCAGTGGCCGCACCGCTATAATCCGCAGCTTGTCGGCGTGTAGCGCAGCCTGGTAGCGCACTTGCATGGGGTGCAAGGGGTCGCGAGTTCGAATCCCGCCACGCCGACCATCTACATGAAAGCCCGGTATCGAAAGATGCCGGGCTTTTTCGTGGGGCAACGCATGAGCGACTTCAACATCATCATCCTCGAGCCCATCCTGATCGTGCTGGGCCTAGTGGCCTTTGCCATGTGGCAGTTCCGCGACCTGCGCAAGGCGCGCGAGGAGACGCAGCGGCGCAAGCTGCAGGAGGCCGAGCGTCAGCGGCAACGCCAGCGTTGGGATGATGGCGACCGCGGTGGCGCGCCGCCGGCTGCGCCGCGTTGATGGGCAGGCAGTCACATGGACAGGGTGCAATGTGTCGTCATCGGCGCGGGCGTGGTGGGCCTGGCGGTGGCGCGTGCGCTGGCGCTGCAGGGCCGTGAGGTGATGGTGCTGGAGGCGGCCGACGCCATCGGCACCGGCACCAGTTCGCGCAACAGCGAAGTGATCCACGCCGGAATCTACTACCCGCAGGGCTCGCTCAAGGCGCGGCTGTGCGTGCAGGGCAAGCAGATGCTGTACCGCTATGCGGCCGAGCGCGGTGTCGGCCATCGGCGCTGCGGCAAGCTGATCGTGGCTACCGACGACGCGCAGGTGTCCGCCCTTGAAGGCATCCGTGCGCGGGCGGCCGCCAACGGTGTGCCAGACCTGCAGTTGCTGTCGCCTGCGCAAGCGCGCTCGCTGGAGCCGGCGCTGCAGTGCACCGCGGCGCTGCTATCGCCCAGCACCGGCATCGTCGACAGCCATGCGCTGATGCTGGCGCTGCAGGGCGATCTGGAGAACGCGGGTGGCATCGTGGCCTTGCATTCGGTGGTGCAGGGCGCCACACGTACCCCCGAGGGCTGGTGTCTGCAGGTGCAGGCCGAGGGCACGTCGATCGAACTGCTGGCCGATATCGTGGTCAATTCGGCCGGCCTGTCGGCGCCGGGTCTGGCGCGCCGCTTCGATGGGCTGCGCCCGGAGCACATCCCGCAGGCGTATTACGCCAAGGGCAACTACTTCACGCTGGCCGGCCGCGCGCCGTTCTCGCACTTGATCTACCCGGTGCCCGAGGCCGCCGGCCTGGGGGTGCACCTGACGCTGGACCTGGGCGGGCAGGCCAAGTTCGGGCCCGATGTGCAGTGGGTTGGTGGCCCCGATGACCTGCAGGTGGACCCGCGCCGCGGCGATGGCTTTTACGCCGAGGTGCGTCGCTACTGGCCGGGCCTGCCCGACGGGGCGTTGCAGCCGGGCTATGCGGGCATCCGCCCCAAGATCAACGCGCCCGGCGAGGCCGCGCGCGACTTTGTCATCGACGGGCCGCAGCAGCACGGCGCGCCGAGCCTGGTCAACCTGTTCGGGATCGAATCACCGGGGCTGACCAGCTCGCTGGCGATCGGCGACTACGTGGCGAACTTGCTGCGGATGGCCTGAGCCGCCTCGCGCACCAGCGCGGGCCCCTGGTAGATCAGGCCGGTGGAGATCTGCACCACATCGGCGCCGGCTTCGATCTTGCTCACCGCATCGGCGCCGCTGAGCACGCCGCCCACGCCGCTGATGGGAAAGCCTTGACCCAGGCGAGAACGCAGCTGGCGGATCACGCGGTTGCTGGCTTGCAGCACCGGCGCGCCGCTCAGGCCACCGGCTTCCTCAGCATGCGGCAGGCCCTTGACCGTATCGCGCGACAGCGTGGTGTTGGTGGCGATGACGCCGTCCATGCCGTGGCGCTGCAGCGTGGCGGCGATCACATCCACCTGTGACTCGTCCAGATCGGGTGCAATCTTCACGAACACCGGCACACGCTTGCCGTGCTGCTGCGCCAGTGCCTCGCGCCGCTGCGCAATGGCCGACAGCAGCGCGTCCAGCGCTTCGTCCGATTGCAGGGCGCGCAGATTCTTGGTGTTGGGCGAGCTGATGTTGACCGTCACATAGTCGGCATGCGGGTACACGCCCGCCAGACCGATCAGGTAGTCGTCGGTGGCGCGCTCGATCGGTGTGGCGGCGTTCTTGCCGATGTTCAGCCCCAGCAGCATGCGCGAGGCATCGCCACGCTGACGCTGCGCATGCAGGCGCGATCGCTGCACATTGGCAATGAAGGCGTCCAGCCCCTCGTTGTTGAAGCCCAGGCGGTTAATCAGCGCATTGGCCTGCGGCAGGCGGAACATGCGCGGCTTGGGGTTGCCCGGCTGGCCCAGCGGCGTGACGGTGCCCACCTCCACAAAGCCGAAACCCATGGCGCCCAGCGCGTCGATGCAGCGTGCGTTCTTGTCCAAACCCGCCGCCAGGCCCACGCGGTTGGGAAAGCGCAGCCCGGCGAGCGTGACCGGATCGCTCACGCGGGCCTGGCACCAGGCCCATTGCGCCGGCGTGTTTTGCAGGCGCGCGAGCGAGTCGAGAGTGAGGTCGTGCGCGGCTTCGGGGTCCAGGCCGAACAGGAAGGGGCGGGCGAGGGCGTAGGGCAGCAAGGGCATCGTTGGCGGGAACGCATAATGCCGCGCAGTCGCGAGGCTCGCGTCGAAATCACACCCAAGGATTGTCCCAGATGGCCGCTGCCCTGACCCAAGACGAACTCAAGGCCCTGGTGGGTCGCGCCGCGCTCGATTACGTGGTGCCTGGCCAGATCGTCGGCGTGGGCACCGGCTCCACCGTCAACAAGTTCATTGAGGCGCTGGGCAGCATGCGCGATCGAATCGCCGGTGCGGTGTCGTCGTCCAACGCCTCCACCGAACGCCTGCAGGCGCTGGGCATCCGCGTGTTCGACAGCAACGAGGTCGATGAGCTGGCGGTCTACATCGACGGCGCCGACGAGATCGATCCGCAGGGCCACATGATCAAGGGCGGCGGCGCGGCACTCACCCGCGAGAAGATCGTGGCGGCGCAGAGCCGGCGCTTTGTGTGCATTGCCGACGAGTCCAAGCAGGTGCCGGTGCTGGGCGCCTTTCCGCTGCCGGTGGAGGTGATTCCCATGGCCACGCGCCGCGTCACCGCGCAGTTTCGTGCGATGGGCGGCGAGGCCACGCTGCGGCTCAAGGACGGGCGGCCGCTGGTCACCGACAACGGGCAGCACATCCTTGATGTGCGCGGCCTGAAGATTGCCGACCCGCTGGCCTTCGAAAGCCAGGTGAACCAGTGGCCTGGCGTGGTGACGGTGGGCGTGTTCGCGCTGCAAAAGGCGCAGGTGTGCCTGCTGGGCACGGCGCAGGGCGTGAAGACGCTGACTTACGAGCGCTGAGCCACGGACGCGTACGCCCGGCGCTTAAAAGCGGATGCCGGTGGGGTTGTCGGCCGTCGGGCCGGGCAGGGCCGGTGCGGGCAGCGGGGGCGGCAGGCCCGGGGCCGCAGCCAGTCCAGCACCGCCATTGCTGGTCGCGGTGGCGGGTACCTGTGGCGGCACCAAGGGTGTGGCGGCGGCAGCCCGATCGCTGGGCGGCAACTGCGAGGTGTTGGGGTAGCCCGCCAGGTCGAGGTACTGCACCCATTCGCTTTCGGCAAAGCCGCGCAACTGCTGGCCGCCGATGGTCAGCACCGGCAGCGACTGGGTGCCCGCCAGGCGCTGCAGCGCCTGCACATCGGCCTGGGTGGACACGGTTTTCTCGCTGTAGGGCACGCCACGCTGCGACAGCAGCGCGCGGCCGCGGGTGCAGGGCTCGCATTCGGCGGTGGTGTACAGCGTCACCGGAAAGCGCGCCACCGCCTGACGCAGCGGCTCGGGCACGGGGGCGGCCGCGTCATCCGCGCCGCGCCCGCCTGCCGCTGACATCGGCGTGACGCGTGCCGCGGCATCGGCCGGCAGCCGGTCGCTGTAGGTCACGCGCCCGTCGGGCGTGACGATGCGAAACAGGTTTTGTGCCGAGGCTCCACTGGCCGCGGCCAGCAGCACCAGGGCGCAGGCAGCGCACGCGGCGCCCATGAGCGAGTGCGCCGCGCGCTGGCCCGTGCGGCGCGTCATGCCATCCCCTGATGGCGCAGCAGCGCATCGATGCGTGGCTCGCGCCCGCGGAAGGCCTTGAACGATTCGATCGCAGGGCGGCTGCCACCGGCCTCGAGGATCTCGCAGCGGTAGCGGCGTCCGGTTTCCACGCTGGGTGCGCCCTGTGCGTCGGCCGTTTCCTCGAAGGCGGCATAAGCGTCGGCGCTCAGCACCTCGGCCCACTTGTAGCTGTAGTAGCCCGCGGCATAGCCCCCCGCAAAGATGTGGCTGAAGGTGTGCGCCCTGCGGTTGAAGGCGGGTGGCTGGATCACCGCCACCTCGCGGCGCACCTGCTGCAGCAGCGCCATGAAGTCGGCGTCGGGATCGTGCCCGGTGTGCAGCAGCATGTCGAACAGCGCGAACTCGATCTGGCGCAGCGTCTGCAGCCCGCTCTGGAAGTTCTTGGCCGCCAGCATCTTGTCGAACAGGGCGCGCGGCAGCGGTTCACCGGTGTCCACATGCGCGGTCATGTGGCGCAGCACGCTCCACTCCCAGCAGAAGTTCTCCATGAACTGGCTGGGCAGCTCCACCGCGTCCCACTCCACGCCGCTGATGCCCGACACATCGCGCTCGTTCACCTGGGTCAGCATGTGGTGCAGGCCGTGGCCGCACTCGTGGAACAGGGTGATCACGTCGTCGTGCATCAACAGCGGCGGCTTGCCGTCCACGCCGTCTGCGAAGTTGCACACCAGATGCGCCACCGGCGTCTGCAGCTGGCCGTTGTCGGGGCGCAGCCAGCGCGCACGCACGTCGTCCATCCACGCGCCGCCGCGCTTGCCGGTGCGGGCGGCCGGGTCCAAGTAGAACTGTCCCACCAGGGCGGGGCCTGATGCGGTGGCAGGCTGGGTGCGCTCGATGCGATAGAACTCCACGCCCGGGTGCCACACCGGTGCGCTGTCGCGGCGGATCGCCACCTCGAACAGCGTCTCGACGATCTTGAACAGGCCACCCAGCACCTTGGGCGCGGTGAAGTACTGCTTGACCTCCTGCTCGCTGAAGGCGTAGCGCGCCTCCTTGAGCTTCTCGCCGATGAAGGGCCAGTCCCAGGCCTGCGGATCGGTGATACCGAGCTCGCTGCGGGCAAATGAGCGCATGTCGGCCAGGTCTTGCTCGGCATAGGGGCGGGCCTTGGCCGCCAGTTCACGCAGGAAGCCGATCACCTGCTCGGGCGACTCGGCCATCTTGGGCACCAGCGACACCTCGGCGAAGTTGCGGTAGCCCAGCAGTTGCGCCTCTTCGCGGCGCAGCGCCAGGATCTCGCGCATCAGCGCGGTGTTGTCGAACTTCGTGGCCTCGCCCTCGGCCTGGTCGCTCGCGCGGGTGACATCGGCGCGGTACAGGCGCTCGCGCAGCGCACCGCTGCGGGCGAACTGCATCACCGGCAGGTAGCACGGCATCTTGAGCGTGAGCTTGTGGCCGCTGCGGCCTTCGGCCTCGGCGGCCGCACGCGTGGCGGCGATCACGTCGGGCGGCACGCCGTCCAGGTCGGAGGCCTCCACGTACAGGCTGTAGGCGTCGGTGGCGTCCAGTGCGTTCTCGCTGAACTTCTGGCTGAGCTCGGCCTGGCGCTCCTGAATCCTGGCAAAGCGCTCCTTGGCCGCACCCGTCAGATCAGCGCCCGACAGCACGAAGTTGCGCTTGGCGTTCTTCAGCGCCTGTTGCTGCTCGGCGTTCAGGGTAGAGCCGTCGATGGCCTTGTACTTGGCGTACAGCCGCTCGTCAGCGCCCAGGCGCGTCCAGAACTCGGTGACGCGCGGCAGCGCAGCGTTGTAGGCGGCGCGCAGCTCGGGCGTGTCGGCCACCGAATTGAGGTGGCTGACGGCGCCCCACGCGCGCGACAAGCGCTCGGTGCTCACGTCCAGTTCGCGGGCGATGGCGTGCCAGTCGGGCGGAAAGCCCGGCGCGGTGACGCGCTCGAGCGCGGCATTGGCCTCGGCCAGCAGCGCATCGATGGCAGGCGCCACCTGCTCGGGCGCGATGCGGTCGAACAGCGGCAGGTCGGCAAAGTCGAGCAGCGCATGGGCTGCGGGCGAGGAGGCGGTGGGGGTGTCAGGCATGGGCGGCATTTTGCGGCAATACGTGTCGCTTCAAGGGCCGGATGATTGACCCCCGGCCGCCGGGGGGTACATCACGCGCCTTGCTCGGCCGCCTGCACCGTGTTGACCAGCAGCATGGTGATGGTCATCGGGCCGACGCCACCGGGCACCGGCGTGATCCAGCCGGCCACCTCGCGCACGCGCTCAAAGTCGACGTCGCCGCAGAGCTTGCCCTCGTCGTTGCGGTTCATGCCCACGTCGATCACCACCGCGCCGGGCTTGACCATGTCGGCGGTGAGCAAATTGCGCTTGCCCACCGCGGCCACGATCACGTCGGCCTGCAGGGTGTGGGCCTTCAGGTCGCGGGTGGCGCTGTGGCAGATGGTGACGGTGGCGCTTTGCTGCAGCAGCATCAGCGCCATCGGCTTGCCCACGATATTGCTGCGACCGATCACCACCGCATGCTTGCCGCGCAAGTCGTAGCCGATGCTGCTGAGCATCTTCATGCAGCCGTGCGGCGTGCAGGGCCAGAAGCCGGGCAGGCCGGTCATCAGCGCACCGGCGCTGGCCACATGAAAGCCGTCCACGTCCTTGGCCGGCGCAATGGCCTCGATCACGCGCTGTGCGTCGATGTGCCGGGGCAGGGGCAACTGCACCAGGATCCCGTGGATGGACGGATCGCGGTTGAGGGCGTCAATGCGCTGCAGCAGCGCGGCTTCGGTCAGCGATGCGTCATGCCGCTCGAGCACCGAATACAGGCCGGTGTCTTCGCAGGCCTTGACCTTGTTGCGCACATACACTTGGCTGGCCGGGTCGTCGCCCACCAGGATGACCGCCAGGCCCGGCACGATGCCGCGGGCCCTGAGGGCGGTGGCGCGTTGGGCGAGTTCGGCGCGGATCTGCCGCGACAGCGCGTTGCCGTCGATCAGCTGTGCCGTCATGCGGCGCGCGCAGGCGCAGCGCCTTGGGCCTGCGCCGCAGTCCCCTGGCCCAGCGCGATCTTCAGCAGGTCGGCCACGGTGTTGGCGTTGAGCTTTTCCATGATGTTGGCGCGGTGCGCCTCCACCGTCTTGATGCTGATGCCCAGGTCGTCGGCGATCTGCTTGTTCAGTCGGCCGGCGACGATGCGCTCGAGCACCTGCGCCTCGCGGCCGGTCAGCTTGGCCAGCAGCGCGTCGCGGCTGGCTGCACTCTGGAACTCGGCAAAGGTGTCGCGCGCATGGTCGAGCATGCGCTCAACTAGGGCCACCAGTTCTTCTTCCTTGAAGGGCTTCTGGATGAAGTCCATGGCGCCCTTTTTCATGGTGGTCACCGCCATCGGCACGTCGCCGTGGCCGGTGATGAAGACGATGGGCAGCGGGCTCTTGCGTTCGATCAGGCGGTCTTGCAGCTCGAGGCCGGTCATGCCGCCCATGCGGATGTCGGCGATCAGGCAGGCCACCTCGCGCGGGTCGTAGCGCGCCATGAAGCTCTCGGCCGACTCGAAGCAACGAACGCGGAAGTCCTTGCCCTCCAGCAGCCATTGCAGCGAGTCGCGCACCGCCTCGTCGTCATCGACCACGTAGACGGTACCTTTCTTGGGGATCAGGCTCATGCGGAGACTCCAGCACCACGAACGGGCGGCGGGGAGGGCAATGCGCTCGCATCACCCAGAGGAAGCCAGAAGGAGAAACGGCACCCCACCACGGCGGCCCCATTGTAGAGGTTCTCTGCCTGCATCCGGCCCATGTGCGACTCGACGATGCTGCGGCACAGGCTCAGGCCGATGCCCATGCCTTCGGACTTGGTGGAGAAGAAGGCTTCGTACAGGCGCTCCATCACCTCGGGGGCCAGCCCGCCGCCTGAATCCACCACCGAGAACTCCACCACGGTTTGCGACTCCTGCTGACGCGGCAGCACGCGCAGCTCGACGCTGCGTTGCGCCAGAGGCCGCTGCGCCTGGTCGATCGCCTCGGCGGCGTTCTTCAGCAGGTTGACCAGCACCTGCTCGATCAGGATCGGGTCGACCACCAGTTGCGGCAGGCGCGCGGCCACGTAATGCGACAGCCGCACATTGCGCCGCCGCAGCTCGAAGCCGGCAAGCTCCACCGCCTCGGCCACGATCGCGTTCACATCCGACAGCGTGCGGTTGGGTTCGCTGCGCTTCACGAAGCTGCGGATGCGCTGGATGATCTGGCCTGCACGCTGCGCCTGGCGCGCTGTCTTGTCCAGCGCGCCCAGCAGGTCTTCTTCGGCGATCTGGCGCGATCGGATGCGGCTGATCATGCCGGTGCAGTAGTTGTTGATGGCGGTCAGCGGCTGGTTGAGCTCATGCGCCACCGACGAGGCCATCTCGCCCATGGTGATGAGCCGGCTGGCCGACTGCGCACGCTCGGCCTGTGCGGCGGCCTGCTCTTCAGCATTGCGGCGCGGGGTGATGTCGGTGGCGATCACCATCTGGGCCAGGCGGCCGTCCACCCAGTTGAGGTAGCGCGCGCGCACCTCGAGCCACTTGTCCAGGCGCGGCACATAGATCTCGGCGTTCTCGGCCTGCGCGCTGGTCACCGGGTCGAGCGGCAAGCCGGCATAGGCGTCCACGTCGCCGTGGGCCACCGCGGTGCTGGTTCTGGCCGCGCGCCGCGATGCGTCGGTGCCGCCCCCGAGCGAGCCCGCCTCGCCTGCGCTCACCAGCAGCTCCAGGTGGCCGGCAGTGTTCGTGCCAAACCACATGCGGTAAAGCTTGTTGGCAAACAGCAGTTCGGTGCTGCCCAGCGGCGCCACCGACACCGAGGCGTCCAGCGCCTCCAGCACGGTGGTGAAGCGCTCGTGCGAGGCCTGCAACTGCTCGCGGATGCGGTTGGGCTCGGTGATGTCGTTCATCGAGGTCATCCAGCCGGTCTGCTGGCCGCGCGCGTCGATCAGCGGCGACACATACATGCGCGCATCGAACAGCGAGCCGTCCTTGCGCTTGACCCGCACCTGAAAACCGCCGGCCACGGTGCGCCCGCGCAGTTCGTCCTCCAGCCGCGCGGCCAGCATGTCGCGGTCTTCCTCGGGCCAGTAGGGGAAGGGCGCGGTGCGGCCCACCAGCTCGGACTCGCTCCAGCCGGTCATCTGGCAGAAGGCGGCGTTCACGTAGGTGATGCGGCCTTCCAGGTCGAGGGCGCGCATGCCGGTGGGCATGGAGTTTTCCATCGCGCGGCGAAAGTTGGTCTCGGCCACCAGCGCCTGCTGGGCCTGCATGCGCCGGCGCGTGTGCCGCCAGTTGCCCAGCAGCATCCAGGCGGTGACCACGCTCAAGGCGCCCACCAGCCAGAACAGGCCGCTGCCCACCAGGCCCATCGAGGCGCGGTAGGCCTGGCCCCGCAGCACCAGCCCGTTGCCCACCGGCGACACCGGGGAGTCGTGCATCAGCCCCTGGCCTTGCAGTGCGCCCAGCGCCGACGCGCTGCGCAGGGCGTCGCTGCCGGCCAGCAGCTGGTCGTTGGCGTCGACGAACGACATCGCGTAACGCGAGGCCACCTCGGGCGGCACCGCGTAGCGCAACAGGTTGTCGATCGAATACTCGGCCAGCAGCATGCCGGCAAAGCGGCCCTGGTCGTACAGCGGCACATGCAGCTGCAGCAGCTCGGTGCCGTCGTCGCCCACGGCCGGCTGCGAATACACGGGGGTTTGCAGGTCGCGGGCCAGGTTGAACGAGATCTCCACATCGCCGATGCGCAGCGAGCGGCCGGGAATGCGCATGCGCTGCCCGGGCGTGCTGGGCGATGCGTAGCTGGCGCGCACCGTGCGGCGCGCATCGAGCCAGCTGAGGATCTGCAGTTCGGGATGCGCGCTCACCAGGCCTTCGGAGCGGTTGATGAACTCCTCCAGGTCGATCTCGCGCGCGGCGGCATCGCGCGCGAGCCGCATCACCTGTTCCTGCCGCTCGATCAGGCGCAGACGCACCCGCTGCTGCGCGTACTCCACGTCGCGCTTGACGGCTTCGCGCTCGCGGTCGAGCTCTTCGGTGCGCAAATAGGTGAAGGCCGCCACGATGGCCGCCAGAAACAGCACCACCGCCGCCAGCGGGCCGAGCATGGCGATGCGGTCCTGCGAACCCGGGCTTTGCCGGCGCCACCAGCGCCGCCACCACGGCGAGGGCCGGCGCGCGGCGTCGCTGTGGGGCGGGGGCGAGGACGACATGGGGCGAGTGTAGGCGCTGCGTTCGCGGGGCAGGTTGATGCCCACACGGCGTGCCCCGCTCGGGCGCTGCGGGGCGGCCCGGTGTGTTCGATGCCCATTTCAGCGCCTCCAAGAATTCACAATACGAAACGTAGGCGCGCAATTTGAAAATTGCGGGAAAACGTGAGACACTTTCGGCAGGGATCGGAAATACACCGTCCATTCACAGAGGAGAACACCATGTCCGCACAACCCAACCACGTGCCCGGCTTGGCCGCCAACGACACCGACGCGCAGGAAACGCGCGAATGGCTGGACGCGCTGAGCGCCGTGATCGCCAGCTCGCCCAACGAAGACGCCGGCCGCGAGCGCGCCCACTTTCTGCTGGAGCAACTGCTCGAGCACGCGCGCGAGAACAGCATCGACATGCCGTTCTCGGCCACCACCGGCTATGTGAACACCATCGAGCCCAACGAGGAAGAGCACAGCCCCGGCAACCTCGAACTCGAAGGCCGACTGCGCGCCTACATGCGCTGGAACGCCATGGCCATGGTGGTCAAGGCCAACCGCCTGAATCCGGACGACGGCGGCGATCTGGGCGGCCACATCAGCTCGTTTCAGTCGCTGGCGCACATGTTTGCGGCCGGCTTCAACCACTTCTGGCACGCCGACGACACCGACAAGGGCGGCACCCACGGCGGTGACCTGCTCTACATCCAGGGCCACAGCGCGCCGGGCATTTATGCGCGCGCATTTCTGGAAGGCCGCCTGAGCAAAGAGCAGTTGCTGAACTTCCGCCAGGAGGTGGATGGCAAGGGTCTGTCGAGCTATCCGCACCCCAAGCTGATGCCCGAGTTCTGGCAGTTCC
>JBJTCL010000103.1:0-72430 GCA_046091865.1 Burkholderiaceae bacterium
CCCGAAGACGCGATGGACGAGGACATCGAGGAATCGGCGCGCTTCTATGAAGAAGACAACGGCGAGCTGCACATCCGCTCGGACTTTCTGATCGCCGACGAGGACGAGCCGCGCACCGTGCGCTGCGCTTTCATCCTCAACCAGCACAATACCCACCTCAAAAGTCAGGGCGTGCTGTTTTCCATCCACGACGAAGACGTGCCCGTGTTCCGCCTGCTGCGCATGCGTGCGCGCCGCGCACCAGGCCTGATCGAAGATGCCAAAGAAGTGCTGCTCAAGCTGTTTGACGCCGACGCCGAGTACTCGGCCGACACGCTCGAAGGCATTTACGACGAACTCGAAAAAGCCAGCACGCTGGTGCTCTCGGGCGATGTGACCGACGAGCTCGCCGGCGAGGTGCTGGGCGCCATTGCCCGCCAGGAAGACTTGAACGGCCGCATCCGCCGCAACGTCATGGACACGCGCCGCGCGGTCAGCTTCATGATGCGCAGCAAGATGCTCAATGCCGAGCAGTTCGAGGAGGCGCGGCAAATCCTGCGCGACATCGATTCGCTGGACTCGCACACCGCCTTCCTGTTCGACAAGATCAACTTCCTGATGGATGCGACCGTCGGTTTCATCAACATCAACCAGAACAAGATCATCAAGATCTTCTCGGTGGCCAGCGTCGCCCTGCTGCCGCCCACGCTGATCGCCAGCATCTACGGCATGAACTTCCAGTACATGCCCGAGCTGAACCAGAGCTGGGGCTACCCGTTTGCCCTGGCGCTGATGCTGGCCAGCGCGCTGGTGCCGATGTGGTACTTCCGCCGCCGCGGCTGGCTGCGCTGACGGTTGCGCGCACCGCGCCGGGCGCGAGTCAGCGGCGGCTGCGCAGCCAGGCGTCGACCAAGGCGACTGAATAGCGGCTGGCCACCGCGCGGATGAAGCGCACGAAATCCACATGCGCCGCGTCGTCGGCGCGGTCGGAGATGGTGCGCACCGCGGCAAAGGGCACGCCCGCGTCAAAGCACACCTGCGCGATCGCCGCGCCCTCCATCTCCACCGCCAGCGCGTCGGGCCAGTCGCGGCGCAGCGCAGCGCTTTCGGCGGCGGTGGCCACAAAGCGGTCGCCGCTCAGCACCAGACCGCGGTGCAGGCGGGGCTGCTGCAAGGCAAATTCGCGCAGGGTGTCAGCGCCCAGCGTGCGCGGCGCATCGGCCAGCATGGCCTGCGCTGCAGCGGCCAGCGCATCGCTGAGCGCGCCATCGGTAGCAAAGCGCGTCAGGCCGTACAGCGGCACCTCGTGGCGCGGAAACAGCGGCGAGGCGTCCATGTCGTGCTGCGCGAACTGCTGCGCCACCACCACGTCGCCCACCCGCACGCCGTCGCCCAGGCCACCGGCCACGCCGGTGAACACGATGCCGCGCACGCCAAAGCGCTCGATCAGCAGCGTGGCGGTGGTGGCGGCGGCCACCTTGCCGACGCGCGAGAGCACGGCCACCACCTCGTGGCCATGCAGGTGGCCCACCCAGAACTCGCGCCCGGCCACGGTGGTCTTGCGCTCTTCGGGCAGCAGGTCCAGACCGGCGGCCAGTTCCTCCTGCAGCGCGGCGACGATGGCCAGGGTCATGGGCCGGATCAGCCGCGCAGCGCGGCCAGCACCTCGTCCAGCATCTTCTTGGCGTCGCCGAACAGCATGCGGTTGTTCTCTTTGTAGAACAGCGGGTTGTCCACGCCGGCGTAGCCGCTGGCCATGGAGCGCTTCATCACGATGCTGGTCTTGGCTTTCCACACCTCGAGCACCGGCATGCCGGCGATCGGGCTGGCCGGGTCGTCTTGTGCGGCGGGGTTCACAATGTCGTTGGCGCCGATGACGATGGCCACGTCGGTGTCGGGGAAGTCTTCGTTGATCTCGTCCATCTCCAGCACGATGTCGTAGGGCACCTTGGCCTCGGCCAGCAGCACGTTCATGTGGCCGGGCATGCGGCCGGCCACCGGGTGAATGGCAAAGCGCACATTCACGCCCTTGTCGCGCAGGGTTTTGGTGATGTCGTTGACCGTGTGCTGCGCCTGCGCCACCGCCATGCCGTAGCCCGGCACGATGACCACGCTCTTGGCCTCGCGCAGCAGCTCGGCGGTTTCAGTGGCGCTGACTGGCACCACCTCACCTTGCGGCTCGGCCGCGCCACCGGCGGGCTTGGCCGCGGGCGTACCGCCACCAAAACCACCGGCGATCACGCTGACGAAGTTGCGGTTCATCGCGTTGCACATGATGTAGGACAGGATCGCGCCGCTGGAGCCCACCAGCGCGCCGGTGACGATCAGCAGGTCGTTGCTCAGCATGAAGCCGGTGGCCGCAGCCGCCCAACCCGAGTAGCTGTTGAGCATTGACACCACCACCGGCATGTCGGCGCCGCCGATGGCCATCACCATGTGGATGCCGAACAGCAGCGAGATCACCGTCATGATGATCAGCGGTGTCATGCCGTCGGCCACGCTCTTGGCGGCGATGAATTCACCACCGAACCAGATCACCACCAGCAAGGCCACCAGGTTCAGCCAGTGGCGCGCGGGCAGCAGCAGCGGCTTGCCGCCGATCTTGCCGTTGAGCTTGCCAAACGCGATCAGCGAGCCCGAGAAGGTGACCGCACCGATCAGGATGCCGACATAGATCTCCACCTCGTGGATGACCTTCTCGGCGCCCTGGTACTGGATGGAGGTGTCCACGTAGCTGGCAAAACCCACCAGGCACGCGGCCAGGCCCACCAGGCTGTGCATGAGTGCCACCAGTTCGGGCATCTGCGTCATCTTGACCACGCGCGCGGCATACAAGCCGATGGCGCCACCCACCACCAGCGCGCCGACGATCCAGCCGATGCCGGCCGGGCTGACGCGCGGACCCAGGATGGTGGCCAGCACCGCGATCCCCATGCCGACCATGCCGAACAGGTTGCCGCGGCGCGAGGTCTCGGGGTTGGACAGACCACCCAGGCTCAGGATGAAGAGGATGGCCGCACCCAGGTAGGCCATGTTGGAGAGGCTTTGGGACAACATGTTCGTCTTTCTTGTTTTTTGATCGGTTGGCGGCAGCGCTGACGGTCTGCTGCGGGTCTTGATCAGTTGGGGACAGAGCTGACGGTCTGTCCCCAAAATCCTTATCTCTGGAACATGGCCAGCATGCGGCGCGTGACCGCAAAGCCGCCGAACATGTTGATGGCGGTCAGCACGATGCCGGCAAAGGCCAGCCAGCGGATCAGCTCATCCGGACGGCCGGCGGCACCTGCAGCACCGGCAGCCACCGGCGGGGCGATCTGCACCAGCGCGCCCACCGCGATGATGCTGGAGATGGCGTTGGTCACGCTCATCAGCGGCGTGTGCAGCGCGGGCGTGACGTTCCACACCACCATGTAGCCGATGAAGCAGGCCAGCACGAACACCGTGAAGTGGCCCAGGAAGGCCGCGGGCGCATAAGCGCCGATGAACCAGAAGGCCACCGCCGCCACCGCAAACAAAATGGCCAGCGTCTGGGCCGGCAGCGGGCCGGTGCTGCCGTGGCCATGGCCGCCTTTCTTCTCGGCGGCAGCGGCAGGCGCTGCGGCCTTGGGCGCCGGCGTGGCCGCGGGCTTGAGCGGCGGCGCGGGCCAGGTGACGGTGCCGTCCTTGACCACCGTCAGGCCGCGGATCGCGTCGTCGTCCATGTTGACGTTGGCGCGGCCATCCTTGGCCTTGCACAGCTCTTCGGTCAGGCGCAGCAGGTTGGTGCCGTACAGCGTGGACGACTGCTTGGCCAGGCGCGAGGCCAGGTCGGTGTAGCCGATGATGGTCACGCCGTGCTTCACCACCGCCTGGCCCGGCTCGGTGAGTTCGCAGTTGCCGCCCTGCTCGGCCGCCATGTCCACGATGACGCTGCCGGGCTTCATGCTCTGCACCATCTCGGCCGTGATCAGCCGCGGCGCGGGCTTGCCCGGAATCAGCGCGGTGGTGATGATGATGTCGCACTCCTCGGCCTGCTTGGCGTACATCTCGCGCTGCGCGGCCTGAAAGCCTTCGCTCATGACCTTGGCGTAACCGCCGCCGCCCGAGCCTTCTTCTTCGTAGTCGACCTTGACGAATTCGCCACCCAGCGAGACGACCTGATCGGCCACCTCGGCGCGGGTGTCGTTGGCGCGCACGATGGCGCCCAGGCCTGCCGCGGTGCCGATGGCCGCCAGGCCCGCCACACCGGCGCCGGCGATGAACACCTTGGCCGGCGGCACCTTGCCCGCGGCGGTGATCTGGCCGTTGAAATAGCGGCCAAACGCATTGGCCGCCTCGATCACGGCGCGGTAGCCGCTGACGCCGGCCATCGAGGTCAGCGCATCCATTTTCTGCGCGCGGCTCAGTGTGCGCGGCAGGCAGTCCATGGCCAGGGCCGTGGCCTTCTTGGCCGCCAGCTGCTGCATCAGTTCGGGGTTCTGCGCCGGCCAGATGAAGCCGATCACCGTGCCGCCTTCGCGCATCAGGGCCACCTCATCAGCGCTCGGCGGACGCACCTTGAAGACGATGTCCGAGCCACCCCACAGCACCGCGGCCGTGGGCACGATCTCGGCGCCGGCGGCGCGGTAGGCGTCGTCGCTGCAGTTGGCGGCGTCACCCGCGCCGGATTCCACGCTGACCGCAAAGCCGAGCTTGATGAGCTTTTCGACCGCCTCGGGCACGGACGAGACGCGTTTTTCGCCCGGGAAGGTCTCGCGCGGAATGCCGATGCGCTGGGGCGCGGCGGCCGTGGGGTTCTGTGCGGCGTCGGGGGCTGCTGACTGCATGAAAGGGTCCTCGTGGCTCGGTCGGGCCGGGGCGGCAAGCCGCCAGCGATCCGTTGGGGGCGCTGCTGCCGGTGCGCGCATCGGCCGGGTTCGGCCTGCACGCGGGCGACGGCGCCGCCGTCTCTGGATGACTGCTTGGAAGGGCGAGATTGTCCGGGATTTTGTGAATCGGGCCGCGGGCGGGCCCACAGTGCTGAACGCAGCCGTCGGACAATCGGCGCATGAACCAGCGTTGGAAACCCAGTGTGACGGTGGCCGCTGTCATCGAACGCGACGGCCGCTACCTGTTGATCGAGGAGCACACCCCCGAGGGGCTGCGGCTGAACAACCCGGCCGGCCACCTGGACCCGGGTGAATCACCCGAGCAGGCCTGCGCGCGCGAAGCGCTGGAAGAAACCGCCCATCGCTTTCAACCCACCGCGTTGGTCGGGATTTACCTGTCGCGGTTCCAGCGCCCGGCCACCGGCGAAGACATCACCTACCTGCGCTTTGCGTTTTGCGGTGAGCTGGGCGAGGCCGTGGCCGGCCGCACGCTGGACGACGGCATCGTGCGCACGCTGTGGATGACGCCCGATGAAATCCGCCACAGCGTGGCACGCCACCGCAGCCCGCTGGTGCTGCGCTGCATGGAAGACCATCTGGCCGGACGCCGCCACCCGCTGGAGCTGGTGCGCACCGACGCCAGCGTGTTTCTGGGGGCCTGACGACGCGTCAGTGCCCGATGCGCAGGGCCACCAGCAGGCGCGACACCATGTTGTAGGCGGCTACCGTGGCCACCAGATCCAGCTGCTGCTGGGTGCCAAAGGCGTCCTGCACGCGCTGGTACAGCGCATCGGGCAGCTCGATGTCCAGCGTCATCGCGTCGGTGAGCTCAAGCACCAGGCGTTGCTGCTGCGACAGATGCAAGGCTTGCGGGCTGCCGCCCGGCCAGTCGCGCGCACGCTGCGCATCACGCACCGCATCGATGGCTGCCTCGCTCAGGCCCGCGGCCAGCGCATGCGGCCGGTGGGCCTCGAATTCATACGGCGCGCGGTTGAGCACCGCCACACGCAGGATCACCAGCTCGCGCAGGTCGGCCGCAATGCTCAGGCGCTGGCGCACCGCCGTCAGCAGCGGCTCCCAGCCCTGCAGCAGCGCCGGGCTGTTGAGCAGCACCTGGTACAGCGGCGAGATGCGGCCGCGCGAGGCCATGATCTGCGCCTCCAGGGCCGCCAGCTCGGGGCGGCTGCCGGGGGCGATGGCATCGATGCGCAGAAGTCCTAGCATGTATGGCTTGTACAGAGGATCCACGCCGTGCGCTCGCTCAGGCGACCGCCGTCACGCCGGCTTGATCTGCGCCTTGATGACGACTTCCTTCCAGCGCGCCTGCTCGCGGGCGATGAAGGCACCGTACTCGGCCGGCGGGCCGCCACCGGGGATGGCCGCCTCGGCCTCGTACTTGGCAATCACCTCGGGGGCGCGCATGGCCCTGGCGCATTCCTGCTGCAGCCGCAGGATGATGTCGTTGGGTGTGCCGGCCTTCACGGTGATGCCGTACCACTGGACCGTCTCGAAATCCTTGTAGCCCTGCTCGGCAATCGTCGGCACGTCGGGCAGCACGGGGATACGCTGGGCGGTGCCGGTGCCCACGCAGCGCAGCGCGCCACTGCGGATGTGCGGCAACAGCGCGGGCGTGCCGGCCGAGAACAGCTCGATGCGGCCCGCCAGCACATCGGTCAGTGCGGGGCCGGTGCCCCGGTAGGGAATGTGCGTGACGAACATGCCGCTGGCCAGCTTGAGTGCCTCCATCGCCAGGTGCCCGGCGCTGGCGTTGCCCGCCGATGCGTAGTTGAGCTTGCCGGGTCGCGCCTTCACGTACGCCACCAGGCTCTTGAGGTCGGTCACCGGGACGTCCTTGTGCACCACGAACAGGCTGGGCACGCGCGACAGCAGCGTCACCGGCGCGAAGTCCTTGTTCACGTCGTAGCCGCTGTCGGGGTAGATCAGCGGGTTCACCGCCATCAGGCCGATGTGGCTCATCACGATGGTGTGGCCGTCGGCCGGGGCGCGCATCGCCTCCTGCATCGCAGGCACGCCACCGCCGCCGCCTTTGTTGTCGATGACGAAGTTCACGCCCATCTGCTTGGTGAGCTCGGCCGCGATGGTGCGCGCCACGATGCTCGAGGTGCCGCCCGGTGCGAACGGCACGATCCAGCGGATCGGCTTGTTGGGCCAGGCGCCTTGCGCCTGCACGGCGGGCAAGGCCAGGCTGGCGGCAGCGCCGACGAGCACGCGGCGGCGGCTGACGGGCAGGGATGCGGTCATCGGGGTCTCCTGTGTCGTTGTGTGTGCGATCTTACTGACGCGACTGGTGATGCCGCTACAGCGCGGGCGTCGCCTGCAGCGGGTCAGCGCAGCATCTCATTGCAGCGCCTCAGTCCAGGGTGTCAGAACTGGTACTTGCGCAGTCCGCCATCCACCGGAATCACCGCGCCGGTGATGTAGCTCGCACGCGGCGACGCGAGAAAGCACACGAGGTTGGCCAGGTCTTCGGGCTCGCCATAGCGGCCCACCGGAATCTCGTTGTCGGCCTGCCACTGGCGGTACTCGGGCGTGTAGTTGCGAAAGATCTGCTCGGAGTGGATGCGCCCCGGCGGGATGCTGTTCACCGTGATGCCGTGATTGCCCACCATGCGGCTCAGGCCCTTGGCCCAGCTGTGGATGCCGGCCTTGGCACAGAAGGCGCCGTTCACATGGTCGGGCTCGCTTTTTCCCGTGATGTTGATGATGCGACCCCACTTCCGATCGATCATCTGGTCGATCAACGCATCGGCCACCTGCCGCGGCCGGTGGAAGTTCAGCGTGATCGCCTCTTGCCAGCGGTCTTCGCTCACATGCAGGTCGGCAAAGCTGCGCGAGCCACCCGCGTTGTTGACGAGGATGTCCACATGTCCCAGGCCGGCGATCGCGGCCTGCGTGAGCTTGTGCGCCGCGTCGTCGGCATGCAGGTCGCTTTCGATGATGACCGGCTTTTTGCCGCCGCGCGCCACGACTTCGGCGGCCACCTCTTCGAGCAGGTTAACGCGTCGCGCCGAGATGGCCAGCTGCACGCCCTCGGCGGCCAATGCCAGTGCGATGCCGCGGCCGATACCGGTGCTGGCGCCTGTCACGAGTGCGGTCTTGTCGGCAATCTGAAGATCCATGGGTTTGTCCTTGCGTGGGTTTCGGGGGAACAGTGAAAGGGTCGGACGTTGAATGCCTGCGCTCACGCAGGCAGTTGCTGCGCCAGCGGTTCGTGGCGCAGCCATCGCGCCAGGTTGTCGAGGAACATCTGCGCCACGCGCACTGCGTTGCCGTCGGAGTGGCCTGCGGTGTGCGGCGTGACGATGACGTTGGGCAAGGCCCACAGCGGTGAACCGGATGCCAGCGGCTCGTGCGCGAACACATCGAGCAAGGCACCTGCCAGTTGGCCGCCTTGCAGCGCGGCAATCAGCGCGGGCTCGTCGATCACCTCGCCGCGCGCCACATTGACGATGCGTGCGCCGTGCGGCAGCAGCGCCAGGCGCCCAGCGTTCACCAAGCCGTGCGTGCGCTCGCTCAAGGGGCAGGCCAGAACCAGCCAGTCGGCGGTGGGCAATACCTCGTCGATGCGCTCATAGGCGAGCGCACGCAGCGTGGTGCCACGGTCCAGCGCGGCGACGCCGTCCGCGCGGCGGAGCACCGTGACACGCAGGCCCAGGGTGACCAGCAGTTGTGCAATCTGCTGCCCCACCGGCCCGAAGCCGGCCACCACCGCATGCTGGCCTTCCAGGTCGCGCGGCTGCACGCCCGCCACCAGCGGCGCCCAGCGCCGCTCGCGCTGCGAGGCCATCAGGCGCGGCATCTCGCGCGCGAGCATCAGCACCCCAGCCAGCACCGAATGCGCCACCACGCGCGCGTTGGCGCCGCTGGAGGTGGTGATGGCCACGCCGCGCGCGTGCAGCGTTTGGTACACCGGGCGGTCGGCCCCCGCTGAATGGATATGCACCCAGCGCAGTGTGGGCGCCGACAGCATCTGGTCGTAAAAGCGCTGCGTGGCGGGCAGCAGTTCGTGCTTGGTCGAGGTGGCGGTGACGTCGCGCGACACAAAGGCCATGTCCAGGGCGGTATCCACCGGCGCATCCTCGGCCACCACGGGTTCGATGGCCTGGCCATGCGCCGTGGCCAGCGCCTGCAGCGGCGCACGCACCTGCTTGAGCGCGCGCGCCGACATCAGGATGCGAAGCGGCCTTGTGTTCACGGGCAGACGGAGGGGGGCGGCCAGGGGCGACCCTCAATCCCGAAACCCCGGGTCCCGCCGGTCGAGCTTGCGCAGCAGCGCGGGCCACTCCATCTGGCCGTAGGGTCGGCGCGTGCCGGGCTGGTAGTTGTTCCAGGTCTCCTCCAGGATGGGCTGTGCGACGCTGCGCAGCGGCGAGTTGCAGGCCATCGCGCCGATCTGCGAACGGCAGGCGAGTTCCAGCCGGTGCGTCCAGTTGAAAGCCTCGCCCACGGTGCGCCCCACCACCAGCGCGCCGTGGTTGCGCAGGATCAGCGCCTCGCCCTGCCCTAGGTCGGCAATCAGCGAGGCTTGTTCGGCGGTGTCCAGCACCACCCCTTGGTAGTCGTGATAGCCGATCTTCAAGAAACGCATCGCCGTCTGCGTGATCGGCAGCAGCCCGCAGTCCAGCGCCGACACCGCCATCGACGCCCAACTGTGCGTGTGGATGATGCAGCCCACCTCGGGCCGCGCGCGATGCACCGCGCTGTGGATCACATAACCTGCACGGTTGATGCCGTAGTTCAGCGCGCCGAAGTCGGGCTGGTCGAGGATGTTGCCGTCCAGGTCCACCTTGATCAGGCTGGACGCGGTGATCTCCTCGTACATCATTCCGTAGGCGTTGATCAGAAAGGCGCCGGGCTGGTCGGGGATGTGGCTGGAGATGTGGTTGGCCATCATGTCGGACATGCCGTACAGCGCCACCAGCCGGTAGCAGGCCGCCAGGTCCACGCGGGCTTGCCATTCGGCCGGCGAGCAGCGGCCTTGCATCGAAGGGATGTCGAGGATGCCGGGTCGGGTCATGGGGGGCTCCTTGCTCAGTTGCAGCGATCAATCACTGCCCAGGCGCAGCCGGCTCGGTTGGCGCCGCTCCACCGCATGCTTGAGCAGCGCGGCTGCGCGGTAGATGCCGTGCGCAAACTTGCCGTAGGGCAGCGTGAGGAACAGCGCCAGCACGAAGCCCAGGTGCAGCGCCAGCCACCAGGGCATGAACACGCCCCCGCGCGCGAGCATCAGCGCCAGGCCGGTGGCGCTGGTGCCAAACAGCAGCGCAATGAAGCCCCAGTCCATCGCGCGCTGCGAGCTGTCGCCGTGGTCGGGGTGGCGCTGCAGGTTCAGCGTCCACAGGCCGGCAGGCCCGATCAACAGGCCAATACCGCCGGCAATGCCCAGCCACTTGGGCAGGGTGTCGTAGCCGTAGGGCGCCACCTGGCCCAACCCATAGTGATAGACCGTAGCCACGCTGGTGGCGGCAAAGCACAGCATGAAGCCGTAGAAGGTGAAGTGGTGAAAGCGCCTGCGCCACAGGGTGGAGCGGTCGTCCTCGTTGGCGCAGCCTTCGCCGTGGCCGCCGTCCAGGTACTTCAGGCGCAGCGCGTCGTGCGCCGCCTCGGCCGCGGCAGGCGCAGTGATGCCGCCATCGCGCGGGTCGTCCACCTGACGCCAGAAACGCGCGACACCCACGCCCAGCGCCAGCACCGCAAACGCGAACACCGGCAGGAACATCGACACCATCAAGCCGTGCGGGAACACGTTGTAGAAGCTCTGCCCCGCCACGCCGTGCTGGTAGCCGTCATGCAGCCAGATGGCCAGCATCAGGAACAGGCCGATGCCCAGCGCCAGCGCCATCGACACGGTGAGTCCGTTGCGCGCATACAGCACGCCCAGCGCCGACGGGAAAGCAAAGCGCCGGTAGGTGTGGCGACGCACGCGCGCCATCGCCTGTGGAATGTTCACCGCAAACTCGTGCGGCGGCGCGTACTGGCAAGCGTGCAGGCAGGCGCCGCAGTTGTGGCACAGGTTGGCCAGGTAATGCACATCCGTGGCCGAGAACTCGAGCCGCCGCGTCATCGCCGGGAACACCGCGCAAAAGCCTTCGCAGTAGCGGCAGGCATTGCAGATCTGCATCTGCCGCGCCACCTCGCCCTCGGCCAGTTGCACCGCCTCGCGGGTCAGGCGTTCAAGCACCTGCATGCGCGGGCTCCTTCGTGGATGTCTGTGTGGGCATGTTCGCAAGGCTTGCGGCTTGGGCACCCGCGATGCGCCCGAACACCGTGCCGATGGTCATGCCCACGCCCGCGGTGTAGCCCTGACCCAGCACGTTGCCAGCCGAGATCTCGCCCGCGGCCAGCAGGTTGGGGCTGCGCGCTCCGCCAAAGTACACGCCCGCCTGCGCGTCGGACTTCAGGCCCAGGTAGGTGAAGGTCACACCAGGCCGCACCGCGTAGCCGTAGTACGGCGGTGTGTCGATCGGCAAGGCCCAGTGGGTCTTGGGCGGCGCCAGGCCAACGGTGGCGCAATCGTCCAGCACCGCGTGGTCAAAGTGACCGGGGCGGCAGGCGGCGTTGAAGTCGCGCACCGTCTGCACCAGCGTGGTTGGGTCGAGCTTGAGCTGCCGGGCCAATTGCTCCAGCGTGTCGGCGCGCTCGCCGGGGAACACCGGCGGCATGAAGCGCCCCACCGCCTTGGCATCGATGATGGCGTAGCCAATCTGGCCGGGCTGCTGCGCCACCAGCCGGCCCCAGATGGCATAGCGTTTGGGCCAGAAGTCTTCGCCCTCGTCGTAAAAGCGGTGGGCATCGCGGTTGACCACGATGCCCAGCGACACGCAGTCCACCCGCGTGCAGATGCCGCCGTCGTACAGCGGCGCACGCGCATCGATGGCCACCATGTGTGCCTGCGTCGGGTCGCCGATCAGGTCGGCGCCCTGGTCCTGCAGGTTGCGCAGCACCGTGCCCATGTTGTAGCGGGTGCCGCGGATCAAGAAGTTGTCGGCCGGGTGCTCGCCCTGCGCATTGGTGCCCCAGGCCTCGCGCAGCCAGTCGCGGTTGGACTCGAACCCGCCGCAGGCCACGACGCAGGTGCGCGCCTCGATGCGCGGCAGCTTAGGGTTGCTGGTGTGCGCGGCCACGAAGCGCGCGCCGTCCATCTCGATGTGCGTGACCGGCGTGTCGTAGTGGATCTGCATGCCCAGTGCCTCGGCGCTGCGGTAGTACGCATTCACCAGCGCCTTGCCGCCGCCCATGAAGAAGGCGTTGGTACGGCTCAGGTGCAGCGTGCCCGAAAGCGACGGCTGAAAGCGCACGCCGTGGCGGCGCATCCAGTCGCGGCAGCGCGAGGATTCGCGGATCACCATGCGCGCCAGCGCCTCGTTGGTCTTGCCTGCGGTCACCTTCAGCAGGTCCTGCCAGAACTCTTCTTCGGGATAGGCCTCGGTCAGCACGTCCTGCGGCGCATCGTGCATGCAGCGCAGATTGCGCGTGTGCATCGAGTTGCCGCCGCGCCAGGCCCGCGGCGCCGCCTCGAGCAGCATCACGCTGGCGCCAGCCTCGCGGGCGGTCAACGCAGCGCACAGGGCGGCGTTGCCGCCGCCAATCACCAGAACGTCGAGCATTTAAGAAACGGGGCTATCGGGTTGTACGGGAGCACAAATTATCAGTGTCTTAAAGGCATGACCCAATTGCATAATTCAGATGGATTGATGCGCGCGACAGCATGAAACCACCCCGATTCGACCTGACCGAACTGCAGGCCCTGACCGCCGTGGTGCGACTGGGCAGCTTTCGCGCGGCCGCCGAGGCGCTGCACCTGTCGCAGCCGGCGCTGTCACGCCGCATCGACAAGCTGGAGTCGGCCCTGGGTGTGCGGCTGCTCGAGCGCACCACGCGGCGCGTGGAGCTGTCGCCGGTCGGTCGCGAGTTCGCCCTGAAGGCGCAGCAGCTGCTCGACGAGCTCGACGCCACGCTACTGGGGCTGGAGGAATTGGCCCAGCAGCGCTCCGGTCTGGTGACGGTGGCCTGCATTCCGTCGGCCACCAGCCACTTCCTGCCCGAGGTGCTGCGCCGATTTCATCAGCGCTTTCCGCGCATCCGGGTCCACATCCACGATGCGCATGCGCACGATGTGCTGACGGCGGTGCTCAAGGGCGAAGCGGACTTCGGCCTGAACTTCGATGGGCGCCAGCAACCCGACATCGACTTCACAGTGCTGCTGCGTGAGCGCTTCGTGCTGGCCTGCCGCCACGACCACCCCATGGCCTCACGGCGCAGTATCCGTTGGGCCGATTTGCGCGACGAGGCCTGGCTGTCGGTCGGACAGACCTCGGGTAACCGCCTGCTGCTTGAGCGTGCGCTGGCCGGCCTGCCGCAGCGGCCGCGCGCGGTCTTCGAGGCGCGCCATGTGCAGACCCTGCTGGGTCTGGTGGAGGCCGGGCTGGGGGTGGCTGCGGTGCCCCAACTCGCGATGCCGGGGCGCAACAGCGGCATCGTCGGTATCCCGCTCACCTCGCCTGCCGTACACCGCGAGGTGGGGCTCATTGCCAAGCGCGGCGTGCGGCTGGGGCCGGCAGCGCAGGCCTTGCGCGCGTTCATCCTGGACCAGAAGCCCTCCACACGCACGCTCAGGCGCACGAAGTAGCCGCAGGGAGCGTCGTCACCAGCCGGGATAATTCACCCATGGCAAAGCAGCGCGTGGTGGTGGGGCTCAGCGGAGGCGTGGACTCGGCCGTCAGCGCGTGGCTGCTCAAGCAGCAGGGCTACGAGGTGGTCGGCATCTTCATGAAGAACTGGGAAGATGACGACGACAGCGAGTACTGCTCGTCCAACATCGACTTTGTGGACGCCGCCAGCGTGGCCGATGTGATCGGCATCGAGATCGAGCATGTGAACTTTGCGGCCGAGTACAAGGACCGCGTGTTCGCCGAGTTCCTGCGCGAATACCAGGCCGGCCGCACGCCCAACCCCGACGTGCTGTGCAACGCCGAGATCAAGTTCAAGGCCTTTCTGGACCACGCGATGCGGCTGGGCGCCGAGAAGATCGCCACCGGTCATTACGCCCGGGTGCGGCAGGCGGGCAACGGCACGTACCAGTTGCTCAAGGGGCTGGACCCGTCCAAAGACCAGAGCTACTTTTTGCATCGGCTGAACCAGGCGCAGTTGGGCAAGACGCTGTTTCCGGTGGGCGAGCTGCCCAAAACCGAAGTGCGCCGCATCGCCGAGCAGATCGGCCTGCCGAATGCCAAGAAGAAGGACTCCACTGGCATCTGCTTCATCGGCGAGCGGCCGTTCCGCGAATTCCTGAACCGCTACATCCAGAAAGAACCGGGCCCCATCCGCGACGGCACCGCAGCGCCCGGCAGCAAAGACCACGGCCGCGTGATCGGCCAGCATGTGGGCCTGAGCTTCTACACGCTCGGCCAGCGCCAGGGTCTGGGCATCGGCGGCGTGAAGCCCAAGGGCGCGCAAAAGGGCGGCGGCGAGCATTCGCCGTGGTTCGTGGCGCGCAAGGACATGCAGGCCAACACCCTGTGGGTGGTGCAGGGCCACGACCATCCGTGGCTGCTGTCGTCCACCCTTGCGGCCGAGGATGCCAGCTGGATTGCCGGCGTGCCACCCGCGCCCGGCGCCTACGGCGCCAAGACGCGCTATCGCCAGGCCGATGCGCCGTGCACGCTGAGCGCAGGCGCATCGCCGCGCGAGTTCGGCCTGTCGTTTGCGCAGCCCCAGTGGGCGGTCACGCCCGGGCAGAGCGCGGTGCTGTACGACGGCGAGGTGTGCCTGGGCGGCGGCGTGATCGCCCGCCGGGACTGAGGCACACGTATAGGATCAGAACGGGATGTCGTCGTCCATGTTGCCAAAGCCGTCGTCCTTGGCAACCGGTTTGGCCGCCGGCGCAGCAGCGCGCGCGGGTGCCGCCTGACGGCGCGGGGCGCCACCGCCCTCGCCACCACCTTCGCCATCGCCCATGCCACCGCCCGAAGGCCCACCCATGCCCTCGCGGCCGCCGAGCAGCTGCAGCTCGGTGGCGATGATGTCCACCGTGTTCTTTTCCACGCCCGTGGTCTTGTCGGTGTAGCTGCCGTACTTCAGCCGGCCCTCGACATAGATGGGGCGGCCCTTCTTGACGTACTCGCCGGCGATCTCGGCCAGGCGGTCGTAGAAGGTGACGCGGTGCCACTGGGTGTCTTCGATCATCTCGCCGCTGTTCTTGTCCTTGCGCCGGCTCGACGTGGCGATGCTGACGTTGGCAACAGCCTGGCCCGAGGGCAGGTAGCGCAGTTCGGGGTCGCGGCCGCAATTGCCGACGAGGATGACTTTGTTGACGGAGGCCATGTGCTGTCCTTGTGCTGGGCGAAGAGAAGAAAGACGGGGTGAAACCGTGAAGTCGATTATGGGTTCTGCGGCACGGCCGATGCGCCGGCCGCCTGCCCCCTGGTCGTTCCCGGTACCGCAGCCATTGGCCAGGCCACCAGCAGCCAGGTGAACATGGCCGTACCGCAGGCCCAGAACAGGCCGCTGGCACCCAAGTGCCGCATCAGCAGCCCACCCACCGCGCCGCCGGCAAAAAAGCCCAGCGACTGCAGCGTGTTGTAGAAGCCCAGGGCGGCGCCGCGCGCGTTGGCAGGGGCCGCCCGAGAGGCGATGCTGGGCTGGCTGGCCTCGAGGATGTTGGAGCCACAGAAAAAGACGAACAGCAGCAGCGCCAGGGGCCAGATACCAGGGCCGGCGTGTGCACCCGTGCCGGCCTGCGCCAGCACGGCCAGCGCGAGTTGCACCAGGCCGATCAGCACGATGCCGCCCAGGAACACGGCACGCAGGTAGCCGCGCCGCTCCAGCGGGAACAGCGTCAGGCCCATCACGATGAACGAGGCGAACACCGCAGGCAGGTACACATGCCAGTGGTCTTCCTTGGGCAGCCCGGCGTCCACCAGCAGGCCGGGCACCCCCACCCACATGGCCAGCAGCACACCGTGCAGCACAAACACGCCAAAGTTCAGCCGCAGGGTGGGCACATGCCGTAATACGTCAGTCAGACGCCCGCGCGGGGCGTCCTGATGGCGGGCCGGCTCGGGCGGCACCAGCCACAGCACCACTGCCACGCCGGTGAGCGCCAGTGCGCAGGTGATGGCAAACAGCCCGGACAGCCCCACCCACGCGGTGAGTGCGGGCGCAGCCACCAGCGACAGCGCAAACATCAAACCGATGCTCGCGCCCACCAGCGCCATCGCCTTCGTGCGCACATGGTCGCGCGTCTGGTCGGCCAGCAGCGCGGTCACCACCGCCGACACCGCGCCGGCGCCCTGCAGCAGGCGCCCGATGATGAGCCCGAACACGCTGGTGGCGGCCGCCGCCAGAAAGCTGCCCGCGGCAAACACCAGCAGGCCGAAGATAATGACGCGCTTGCGGCCCAGCCGGTCGGAGGCCATGCCAAAGGGCAGTTGCAGCAGGCCCTGCGTGAGGCCGTAGGCGCCCATGGCCAGGCCGATCAGCGCGGGGTCGTCACCGCCCGGGTACTTGCGGGCCTCCAGCACGAACACCGGCAGCACCAGAAACAGCCCCAGCATGCGCAGCGCATAGATGAAGGCCAGCGACAGGCTCGAGCGCCGCTCGACGGGCGTCATCGCGGCGTCGGCGGTGTCGGCGACAGCGGCAGGCGAAACAGTGGAGGCGGACGAGGCGGAACTCACGGACAAGTCGCGCGAATGAAACGTGGCGGGCAGGGCAGCCGGGT
Source organism: Burkholderiaceae bacterium (assembly GCA_046091865.1). Classification (GTDB taxonomy): domain Bacteria; phylum Pseudomonadota; class Gammaproteobacteria; order Burkholderiales; family Burkholderiaceae_C; genus JBDLRH01. The sequence continues at coordinate 16,570 of JBJTCL010000103.1, forward strand.
GGGGCCAGACAGGCGGTGCATGCATCGACATGCACACACAACGCGACAGCAGCCCAGCCGGTAGCAGGGATTGTCCCTGATCCTCAAGCTCACGCCCTGAGCCCGGCGTGTGCCATGCCGCCTGCGCTCATGCGGGAGCCGGCAGCGACAGATGCCGCCCGAACTGCTCGGCCAGAAAGCTTTCGCCGCGCTCCAGCACAAAGTAGCGGAAAGCCTCGGCCGCGGGCGACAGCATGCGCGACAGCGTGTGCACCACGTTCCAGCCGCCCACCATCGGCGAGCCGTCCACGTCCAGCAGCACGATCAGCCGGTTGTCGAGCTCCAGCCCCAGGGTGTGCAGCGACAGGAAACTCAGCCCCAGGCCCGCCATCACCGCCTGCTTGATGGTCTCGTTGCTGGACATCTCCATCACCGTCTCGGGATGAAAGCGCGCGGCGTCAAAGAAGCGCTCCATCGAGGCGCGCGTGCCCGAACCGTCCTCGCGCACGATGAAGGCATAGGCACGCAGCGCCTCCACCGGGATGCGGCCGCGCCGGGCCAGCGGATGGTCTGGCGCGGCCACGAACACATGCGGTTGCGCCGCAAAGGGCTCGGCGCGGGTGGCCAGCTCTTTCGGCGGCCGTCCCATGATGGCGATGTCGACCTCGTTGGCCGTGAGGCGTCCGACCAGCTCCTCGCGGTTGCCCACCACCAGCCGCACGTCCACGCCCCGGTGCTCCTGGCGGAATTCGGCCAGCATGCGCGGCACGAAATACTTGGCCGTGCTCACCATGCCGATGGTCAGCATGCCGATCTCCAGGCGCTGCAACCGGGCGGCGGCGTCTTCGGCCTCCTTCAGCGTGGCCAGCACGCGACGCGCGTACACCAGCATGTACTCGCCCGGCGTGGTCAGCGACACCTGACGGCCGTCGCGCTCGAACAGCGGCATGCCCACATGGCCTTCGAGCTCCTTGATCTGCATCGTCACGGCCGGCGGGGTGAGGTGCAGCGCCTGCGCCGCCTTTGTAAAGCTCAGGTGGCGCGCCACTTCGTTGAACACGCGCAGTTGCCGGAAGGTGGCGTTCTTCATCGACGGGCCCTCCCGGGGCAGCAAGCGGCGGCCAGGCCGCCGGGATCCATTGTCAGGGTGCGCCACTCTGGAATTAATGGGGTCGGGTCAACCGTGGCATCATCGCCGCCGTTTTGAACGTGCTTACCAAGGAGCAAACCATGACCACCACCAACCGTCGCGTTTTCATGATGCAGGTCGCCGTCGGCAGTTCCGCCCTGGCCGCCTGCGGCGCCGCCATGGCCCAGGCCAAGGTCGACGAGAAAGACCCCCAGGCCAAGGGCGTGAGCTACGTCGCTGACGCCTCCAAGGCCGACAAGGCCAAGCGCAAGGACGCCAACGCGTTCTGCAACAACTGCGCGCTGTACCAGGGCAAGGCAGCGGACGCCTGGGGCGGCTGCGGCATCTTCCCGGGCAAGCAGGTCGCCGGCAAGGGCTGGTGCACCGCCTGGGCCAAGAAGGCCTGATCGGCTGTTCTCGTCCCCCACGCTGCGCAGCCTGCCTGCGCAGGCATCCCGAAGCCCGCCACCCGGCGGGCTTTTTCTTGTGCTCGTGGCCCGGATAAGGCCCCTGCGGACGCTGGCCCGTGCGGCAGGCGCAAAGCCCGCACCGATCACACCGATCAGCCCGCGCCGAACGGCCCGTTGAGTTGCACCACGCCCCAGTTGACGCTGGCGGCAAACGTCACCCACGCCAGGTAAGGCCACAGCAGCATGGCCGCGCGCGGTGCGTAAGGCCGCAGGTGCAGCACCATCATCAGCACCGACAGCCACAGCGGCCCGATCTCCCACAGCGACCAGTCGGGGCGCTGCAGCTTGAAGAACAGCAGGCTCCACAGCACGTTGAGCGCCGCGTTCAGGCCAAACCAGCCCAGCAGCGCGCGCCGCTGCGCAGCGTTGCCTCGCCGCCAGCCGATAGCACCAGCCGCGGCCGTCAGAGTGAAGATCAGCGTCCAAGCCGGCCCGAAGGCCCAGTCGGGCGGCTTCCAAAGCGGCTGCTTGAGGCCCAGGTACCACGGGCCCAGCACCGTGAGCGAGCCGCCGATGCTGGCCACGGCCAGCGCCAACAGCCCCGCGACCAGCGCGGGGCGCCACGATGCCCGCCTGCTCATACCCGTGCGAGGCCGAGCAGATGAGCCATGTCCTTGAAGAAGATGCGCACATGCGCCATCGGTTTCTTGCGAACCAGTTGCTTGTTCATGTAGGACTCGAAGGTGAGTTGCTGCACGTCACGATCCTCGCAGATCTTGACAAAGCTCTCGCGCCTTCGGTCGTTCGAATACCAGAACCACTGCATCACGCCCAGCACCCAGAACACGCGGCCGTGCAGCTTCATGAAGCGCTTGCGCGCCTGCGCCAGCGCGCGCACGTCGCCGGTGGCCAGCAGCTCGTGCGCCGACTGCGCGGCCAGCTGCCCGCCCAGCATGGCGTAGTAGATGCCTTCGCCCGACGACGGCGCCACCACGCCGGCAGCGTCACCCGCCAGCACCACGTCGCGTCCGTTGTCCCACTTCTTGAGCGGCTTCATCGGCAGCGGCGCGCCTTCGCGACGCACCGTCTCGGCGCCGGCCAGCCCGATGGCGTCGCGCAGCTGGCCCACCGCACCGCGCAGCGAAAAGCCCTTGTCGGCACTGCCGGTGCCGATGCTCAGCGTGCCGCCGTGCGGAAACACCCAGCCATAAAAATCCGGTGACAGGTGGCCCTGGTAGAACACGTCGCAGCGGGTGGCGTCGTAGCCCGCAGGCAGGTGCTCCGGCGTGCGCACGATCTCGTGATAGGCGAACACGTACTCCACGTCCTTGGCGCCCGGGATGGCAGCGCGCGCCACGCCCGACTTGGCGCCATCGGCACCGATCACCACGCGCGCGCGCACCTGCGCCTCGTGCGCGCTGGCGCCCTCGTCCGTGTCGTGATCGTCGGCGGCGGTCTTGGGCCGGTAATGCACGACGGCGGTGCCGTCGCTGTCGCGGCTGATGCGGGTGAAGCGGCCGTCGCGGCGCACCGCACCGCACGATGCAGCGCGCTCGCGCAGCCACTCGTCGAATTGCTCGCGGTCCACCATGCCCACGAAACCGTTGTCGATGGGGATGTCGACCTTCTTGTTCGACGGCGCAATCATGCGCGCCGAATGTGCGCGCGCCACCAGCAACGGGTCGGGGATCGCGAAGTCGCGGATCAGCCGCGGCGGAATCGCGCCACCGCAGGGCTTGATGCGGCCGGCGCGGTCGAGCAGCAACACCGATCGGCCCTGCTGCGCCAGCTCATGCGCGGCCGTCGCGCCTGCCGGGCCACCGCCCACCACCACCACGTCGAAGGTTTCTGTCGTCTGCATGAATTCACCTGTGATCCAAAGAGGGCGCGTAGCGCTGCGGCGCCGGGCCGGTACGGGCTGCGGGAAGGTTTTGACCGATGCGCCAGGCCAGTGCGGCCGAGGCAATGAATAGCAGCGCCTCGAGGCTGAACACCAGCGCGTAGGCGGTGCCACCGTCGGCGATCCACCAGCGTGCGATGTCGCTGGCCGCCGTGCCCACCACACCGCCGATGCCGAAGGCCACCGCCTGCGCCGCGCCCCACAGGCCCATGCGCACGCCCTCGCGCGACTCGCGGCCCTCGTTGGCCAGTTGCATCATCGAGCCGATGGCACCGATCGAGAAGGCACCGTTGGCCACGCCGAGCGCGAACACCGTGGCGCCCAGCGGCCAGCCGGGGCCGACCACGCCTGCGGCCGCCAGGCCTGCCAGCGCAAGGGCCGACGCCACGCAGCCGCCCACCGTCCACCCTTTGAGTGAACCCAGGGCCTTGAGTGCGGCCACCTGCGGCCAGCGTGCGGCTACCACGCCGCTGAGCGCCACCAGCAGCATGCCGGCCAGCACGCCGCCGTGCTGTACGCCCGACAACTGCGTGGACTCACCTGGTGTGAAGCCGAACACCGAGCCGGCAAAAGGCTCAAGGATCAGGTCCTGCGCGCTGTAGGCGAGCATGGACACGAAGACGAAGATGGTGAAGTGCCGCGCAGCGCTTTCGCCCCACACCTGCACCAGCGCTTCGCGGAAGCCGGGCTTGGCAGGCTGCGCAGACGCCTCGTCGGCGGTACCTGCATGGGCGGGTCCCTCCAGGCCCCACAGCGCCAGCGCAGTCACGCACACGGCGATGGCGCACACCGACGAGGTCACGGCCAGCAAGCGCATCGGCGTGTAGGGATCGAGCAGCTTGCCCGCCGTGCCCGCCGTCACCGCAAAGCCGACGATCATCATCACCCACACCAGCGTGGCGGCCGGCCCGCGTCGCGCTTGCGGCACCCGCTTGGCCAGCAACACCAGCAGCGAGGTGCCGCTGGCGCTCACGCCCAGGCCGATCAGCACAAAGGCCAGCACGGCCAGTGCGGTACCGGCCAGCGCCTGCGTGGCCATCCACATCGTGGCCAGCGTAGCCAGCACGCCGCCTGCGGCCAGCGTGACCATGCCGCCCAGAATCCACGGTGTGCGCCGGCCGCCCACGTCCGAGCCATGGCCCATGCGCGGCCGCGACACCTGCACCAGGTAGTGCAGCGCCACCAGCACGCCGGGCAGCAAGGCGGGCAAGGCCAGCTCGACCACCATCACCCGGTTCAGGGTGGAGGTGGTCAGCACCACGATCGAGCCCAGGCAGGCCTGCACCAGGCCCATGCGCGCCACGCTGCCCCATCCGAAGTCGGCGCGCGTGCTCATGTCAGGCCCCGGGCAGCGAGGCCGCGCGCAATGCGAACGCGCTGACCATCATGCCGGCCACGAACAGCGGCACGCCAAAGCCGCTGTACCACAGCGCACGTTCGGTGACGGCCGCCAGAAAGCGGCGCATCATCGTCAACTGCACCAGCAGCAGCGCGGCCACGCCCATGGCGTGCACCGGCTGGCCCCAGAGCAGCAGCAGCACGATCACAGCCACCTGCGGCACAGCCATCGTCCAGCAGGCCACCTGGGCGGCGCGTTGCACGCCCAGTTGCACCGGCAGCGATCGCACACCCATCTGGCGGTCACCGGTCACAGCCTTGAAATCGTTGAGCGTCATGATGCCGTGCGTGCCCAGGCTGTAGAGCGCCGCCAGCGCCATCGACCGCGCATCGGGCATGGCACCACCGGCCATCACCGCCGCGCCGGTGATCCACGCGATGCCCTCGTAGCTGATGCCGCAGGCGGCATTGCCCCACCAGCCGTTTTCCTTCAGGCGGACCGGCGGCGCGCTGTAGGCCCAGGCCAGGATCAGTGCGATGACGGCCGCGCCAAAGCCCCAGGGGCCCAGCGCCAGCGCCACCAGCAGCGACAGGCCCGTCCAGACCACCGCCAGGTACAGGCCCCATCGCCCGGGGATGCGCCCGGAGGGAATCGGCCGCTGCGGCTCGTTGATCGCGTCCACATGGCGGTCGAACCAGTCGTTGACCGCCTGGCTGGTGGCACACACCAGAGGGCCGGCCAACGCCATGCCCAGCAGCGCCAGCCACCAGCGCCCCTGCATCGGCTCACCCGATGCCACCACGCCGCAGGCAAACGCCCACATCGGCGGGAACCAGGTGATGGGCTTAAGCAGTTCGGCGACCGCCGACAGCGCGGGACGGGACATACCGGGGTTGTAGCCCCGACATGTCGATGTGTCAACTTAAATTGACGACTAACGAAGTTGACATATAATCAGCGGGTGTCGCCACCGGGGACGTCAACCGCGTCCAGCGCATCGGGCGGCAGGGGCTCGCCCGACGCATCGCTGATGCCGAAGCGGCGCAGCTTGATGTACAGGCTTTGCCGGGACAGGCCCAGCAGTTCGGCCGCCGACGCGCGGTTGTCGCCGGTGAGCTGCAGCGCCGCCTCGATGCACAGGCGCTCGATCAGGTCGGTGGTGTCGCGCACGATGTCGCGCAGCGGCGCACGGCCCACCAGTTCCGTCATCTGGCTGGCCGAGCGCGGCGGCTCGGCCGGGCCGCGCACTGAGTCGCCCAGCCGTCGGCCCACATCGCGGATGGTGAAGCCAAAGCAGGGCATGTCGCCCGAATTGACCGCGCAGGCCGAGATCTCCACATCGGTGGTCGAGCCGTATTCGCCACGCAAGGTGGTGGCAAACAGGCGCAGCGAGCCATGCTGGCGAAGGTTGGACAGCATCACGCTCAGGTCCACCCCGGTGCGCCCGAGCCAGCGGTCGAGCGACTGGCCGCGGGCCAGCTCTTCGCTGCCCAGCTGCCCCAGGTCGAGGAACGAACGGTTGACGGTCAGGATGCGGCCGTCCGGGTCGGTGACGACAAAGGCATCCGGCGCGTTTTCCATCACCCGGGCGAACAGTTGCTTGTTCTGTTCAGCATGGGTGCTGGTGACATGGAAGGGCGCGGTCAGCCGGATCAGGAAGTGCGGCGTGTTGTCCTGGCGGAACAAGGACACCGTGAGCTGCATTTCGGCCGATCCGTCGATCAGCCGCACCGCCTGGTCTTCGGAGCGGCCATTCGCGCGCACCCGCTCGAGCATCTGCTGCACCGGCCCCACGCTGGATGCGTCCAGACTGTCGGACAAGACCCAGCTGGCGCGGCGCAGGTCGTCGCCCAGCAGGCGGTGCGCGGCCGGGTTGGCCTCTTCGAGCTTGCCGTTGGAGGCGTCGAGGATCACCACCGCCTCGGAGGCGATCTGGAACAGCAGACGGTAGCGCGTCTCGACGCTGCGCAGCCGCCAGTACTCGCGCTCCATCGCCAGCTGCGCATTGACCAGGCGCTGCTGCAGCACCGCTTGCGGGCGCAGATCGCGCGCAAACGCCACCTTGTGCGCGGCACTGGCGGGCTGGCCCCCGGGCTGCGGCAGGTTGAGCACCGAAAACGACAGCGGCAATTCGTCGCCTTTGGGCGACAGCTGGTTGATGTGGCGCCAGCGCGGCGGCTGGGTGGCCGCTTCGGGGCCCAGGTCGGATGCGATCGGCTCGCGCAGCAGGTCTTCGACCTTGGGGCGGCTCTCCGAGGTGACCAGATCGATCCACGGCTTGCCCCGCCAGGCGGCGCAGCCCATGGCCGAGAAATCATCCTGCGCGAAGGCCAGGTCACAGATGACGCCCGAGGCGTCGAGCACCAGCACCACATCGGCTGCAGCGGCAATCAGGCCGGCTGCCACACGGGCATCCAGGTCGCCGAACAGCTGTTCGGGGCTGGCGAAAGGTCCACCGGATCGCACTTGCGTCGCCTGAGGCATACCTGTCTTCCGACGTGTGTTGTTGTTTTGCGGGTCTGTACTGCCTGACTTCGCTTTGGGTCGGCGCGTCACGATGCCTGACCTTGGGCCGCGACCTTCACCAGTTGGGCCGCCAGCGCCACCGCCTCGCGGCCATCCACCGCAACGCCGTCCACCCGGATCTGCGCGGCGCACTGCGGCACGCGCATCACGGCCGAACCGCCGAGCATGATACCGACGCGGGGGTTGAGGCTGTGCAGCCGGATGCGCTCGACCAGATCGCGCAGCGCACCGGCCTGCTCCACCGTGCCCATGGTGAAGCCGACCACATCGAACCATTCTTCGCGCACGCGCCGCACCGCGTCACCGCCGCCGTCCACCGGGTCGCCGCAGACGTCCCAGCCGGCGTGGGCGAACAGCTCGGCCACCATGGCCAAGCCAAAGGTGTGCTGCTCGCCAGGTGTGGCCAGCAGCAGGATGCGCCGTCCGGCCACCGGCCGTTCGGATTCGTTGCGGGCGCTGATTTCGCGCAGCAGCTGCTGCAGCCGCCCAAGGCCCACGGTGACTTCGGTGAAGCTCAGGGCGTCTTCCACCCACCACTGGCCCATCAGCTGGGCGACCGGGCCCAGCAGGTCGAGGTACAGGTGTTCGAGCGCCAGGCCCTGGGTTTCGAAGGCCTCCAGGCGCGCCCGCGCGAAAGACAGTTCCTGATCGAGGATGCAGCGGGCGAAGTCGTGGATGTCGTCATCGGTCACGATCGCGCGCGCCCGTGCGTGGCCGGGCGCACCGGGCGACTGCTCGTGCGACTTCATGAGACGCGGGATGATCTCACATTCAAGGGCCTGCGCAAGCAGGACTTGCGAGCGCGCCGAGGCGCCTTCGGGGGGCGTCGACCAGGCGGCCGCGGGCATCGGGGCGTCCGGCTCCATCGAGCCTCGCCCGGCCTCCTGCGCGCCACGATCGTCCATCCAGGATCCCATACCGTCTCCGATGCGTTGCCACGGCAACGCCGATGTCGACATGCACGGGGGGCCGGTCCCTGCCGGGCGCTCTAGGGGCAGTCTGGCGGGTCCAACTGCCCGCGTGCGACAACTCTAGCCCAGCCGGCTGGCATATGTCAATTACACGTTACGTCACGTTTAATTGACACTTTCGCATGGACGGTCTAAATTGACGTCCATATGTCCGGCATCGCTCGTCCCCCGCCTGGGTTGCGGCAGGGTCCCCCCCTGAACAATGGTTTCCACACCCGCCCCCACCGTGCGCTTTACACGCCCGAAGAACGTGTGCGGCGCGATACGTCGGCCTGGACGCTGGTGCAGGGCGTGCTGGCGCCCGTGCAGTTCCTGATCTTTCTGGCCAGCCTGGCACTGGTGCTGCGCTTCCTGTGGACCGGCGAGGGCTGGGCGTGGGCCACCGGCTCGGTGGTGCTCAAGACGCTGGTGCTCTACACCATCATGGTTACCGGCTGCATCTGGGAAAAGGTGGTGTTCGGCCAGTGGCTGTTTGCGCCGGCATTCTTTTGGGAAGACGTTTTCAGCATGCTGGTGCTGGCCCTGCACACCGCCTACCTGCTGGCGCTGTGGGTTGGCTGGATGAGCCCGAGCGCCCTGATGTGGCTGGCGCTGGCAGCCTATGCGGCCTATGTGATCAATGCGGCGCAGTTCCTGCTGAAGTTGCGCGCCGCCCGCCTGGACGAGGCCCGCGGGCGCGCGCGGCCTGCGGTGGCCGGAGCCACGCCATGAGCCCGGTGATCCCGATCCGGCCGGCCGGTGGCGGCTGCACCGACGCCCCGGTGCTGCGCGAGCGCGGTCAGCGCGAGGTGTTCTGCGGCCTGACCGGCATCATCTGGCTGCACCGCAAGATCCAGGACGCCTTCTTTCTGGTGGTGGGGTCGCGCACCTGCGCGCACCTGATCCAGAGCGCCGCCGGCGTGATGATCTTTGCCGCGCCGCGCTTTGCCACCGCCATCATCGACGAGCGCGACCTGGCGGGCCTGGCCGACTGCAACGACGAGCTCGACCGCGTGGTCACGCGGTTGCTGGAGCGCCGCCCCGACATCAAGCTGCTGTTCCTCGTGGGCTCGTGCCCGTCAGAGGTCATCAAGCTCGATCTGTCGCGCGCCGCATCGCGGCTGACGCAGGTGTTCGAGCCGCGCGTGCGCGTGCTCAATTACTCGGGCAGCGGCATCGAGACCACTTTCACCCAAGGCGAGGACGCCTGCCTGGCCGCGCTGGTGCCCACCATGCCGCAGACGCCCGCGCACGATCCGCGGCCGTCGCTGCTGGTGGTGGGCGCACTGGCCGATGTGGTCGAAGACCAGTTCCTGCGCCTGTTCCGCCAGATGGGCATGGAGCGGGTGCAGTTCTTTCCGCCGCGGCATTCCAGCCAGATGCCCTCTGTCGGGCCGCACACCACGTTTTTGCTGGCCCAGCCCTTTCTGGCCGATACCGCACGCGCGCTGGAGGCGCGCGGCGCACGTCGCGCCGCCGCACCATTTCCGCTGGGCGCAGAAGGCACCACGCTGTGGCTGCAGGCCGCAGCGGCCGTGTTCGGGGTGGAGGCCGCGCTGTTCGATCGGGTGACCGCCCCCGGCCGCGAGCGTGCGCGCCTGGCGCTGATGCGCCATCGCGAGATGCTGCAACAGCGCAGCGTGTTCTTCTTTCCCGACTCACAGCTCGAGGTGCCGCTGGCGCGCTTCCTGTCGCGCGAGCTTGGCATGCAGCTGGCCGAGGTGGGATCACCCTACCTGCATCGCCAGCACCTGGCCGAAGAACTGGCCCTGCTGCCCGAAGGCACTGCGCTGTCAGAGGGACAGGACGTGGAACGCCAGCTCGACCGCTGCCGCAGCGCCCGCCCCGACATCGTGGTCTGCGGCCTGGGCCTGGCCAACCCGCTGGAGGCCGAGGGCATGACCACCAAGTGGGCCATCGAGCTCGTCTTCACGCCCATCCAGGGCTACGAGCAGGCGGGCGATCTGGCCGAACTGTTCACCCGGCCCCTGAACCGGCGCACCCGGCTCGCGGCCTGACCCACGCAGCACCAGGACACAGGCATGCAACTCACCGTCTGGACCTACGAAGGCCCGCCCCATGTGGGCGCGATGCGCGTGGCCACCGCCCTCAAGGACGTCCACTACGTATTGCACGCCCCGCAGGGCGACACCTACGCCGACCTGCTGTTCACCATGATCGAGCGCCGCGCCAAGCGCCCGCCGGTCACCTACACCACCTTCCAGGCGCGCGACCTGGGCGGCGACACCGCCGAACTGTTCAAGACCGCCGCGCGCGAGGCCTACGAACGCTTCGCACCCAAGGCCATGCTGGTGGGCGCCTCGTGCACCGCCGAGCTGATCCAGGACGACCCGGGTGGCCTGGCGCAGGCACTGGCGCTGCCGGTGCCGGTGGTGCCGCTGGAGCTGCCGTCCTACCAGCGCAAGGAAAACTGGGGCGCGTCGGAAACCTTCTACCAGCTGGTGCGGGCACTGGCGAAACCTTGCGAACGCGACACACCGCAGGCCGAAGGCCGCCGCGCGCGCTGCAATCTGCTCGGGCCAACGGCACTGGGCTTCCGGCACCGCGACGATGTGCGCGAAATCCGCGACCTGCTGACACGCATCGGCATCGACGTGTCGGTGGTGGCGCCGCTGGACGCAGGCGCGGACGACCTGGTCCGGCTGCCGCAGGCCGACTTCAACGTCGTGCTGTACCCCGAAACCGCGCAACTGGCGGCGCAGTGGCTGCAACGCAACCACGGGCAACCCTTCACCCGGACCACGCCCATCGGTGTCAAGGCCACCGACGCTTTTGTGGAGGAGGTCGCCACGCTGGCCGGGCTGGACGCATCGCAGGTTCTGCACGAGGCGCGCACCCACTCGCGCTCCACCTGGTGGTCGCGTTCGGTGGATTCGACCTACCTCACCGGCAAGCGCGTGTTCGTGTTCGGCGATGCCACCCACGCGGTGGCCGCAGCCGCCGTGGCCGCGCGCGAGATGGGTTTTGCGGTGGTGGGTATCGGTACCTATGCGCGCGAGTTCGCACGCGAGGTGCGCACCGCGGCCGAGCAGTACGGCTGCGAGGCGCTGATCAGCGACGACTACCTCGAGGTGGAGCAGCGCATCACCGAACTGCAGCCTGAGCTGATCCTGGGCACGCAGATGGAGCGCCACATCGCCAAACGGCTGGGCATTCCGTGTGCAGTGATCTCCGCGCCGGTGCATGTGCAGGACTTTCCCGCCCGCCACTCGCCGCAGATGGGCTACGAAGGTGCCAACGTGCTGTTCGACACCTGGGTGCATCCGCTGATGATGGGCCTGGAGGAACACCTGCTGGCGATGTTCCGCCACGACTTCGAGTTCCATGACGGTGCAGCACCTTCGCACCTGGCAGGGCACGGCGCCAAGGCCAAAGACGCCGCAGCTCGCCCGGAGCCGTCTGAGGCGACGCCGCACGCGCCCCTGGCCACGCCGCACGACAGCAACCCCGTGGGCCACCGCAGCGGCGCCGCCAATGACGCCACCACACGCTGGGCACCCGAAGCCGAGCGCGAGCTGGGCAAGATTCCTTTCTTCGTACGCGGCAAGGCGCGCCGCAACACCGAGCGTTTTGCCGCCGAGCGCGGCGTGCAGACGATCACGGTGGAGACCCTGTATGACGCCAAAGCGCACTTCGGCCGCTGAAGCGTCGCAACGCGTGCCCACAGGCGCCGCGCCGGTGCGCGTGACGCTGGTGTGCATGGACACGCACCTGATGAGCGCCACCGAGCGTGCGCGTGCGGCCCTGCTGCGGCAGGTGCCGGGTCTGCAGTTCAGCATGCACGCCGCGGCCGAATGGGCGGGCAACGACGAAGCCATCGCCCGCTGCCGCAGCGACATCGCACAGGCCGACATCGTGATCGTGGCGATGCTGTTCCTCGAGGACCACTTTCTGCCGGTGATCGATGCACTGCGAGAGCGCCGCGCCCATTGCGATGCGATGCTGTGCATGGTGAGCGCCAGCGAGGTGGTCAAGCTCACGCGGCTGGGGCACTTCGACATGGACAAGCCGGCCAGCGGACCGCTGGCACTGCTCAAGCGTCTGCGCGGCAACAAGGAAAAGCCCTCCACCGGCGGCGCGTCGCAGATGAAGATGCTGCGCCGCATCCCGCAGTTCCTGCGCTTCATCCCCGGCACCGCGCAGGACGTGCGCGCGTACTTTCTGTCGATGCAGTACTGGCTGGGCGGCTCGCAGGACAACATGCTGCACCTGGTGCGCTTCCTGATCGACCGCTACGCCGACGGCCCGCGCCGTGCGCTGCGCGGCACGCTGAAAGCCGACGCGCCAATCGAGTACCCCGAGGTGGGCGTGTACCACCCGCGCATGCCCGAGCGGCTGAGCGACAACGAGCAGCACCTGCCCGCAGCGACACGCGCCCAGACGCACAACGCCAACGGCAACCCCGGGACCGTCGGCCTGCTGGTGCTGCGCTCGTACCTGCTGGCCGGCAACAGCGGCCACTACGACGGCGTGATCGCAGCCATGGAAGCGCGCGGACTGCGCGTGGTGCCCGCCTTCGCGGCCGGACTGGATGCACGTCCGGCCATCGAACGTTTTTTTGTGCGCGACGGGCGCTGCACCGTAGACGCAGTGGTGTCGCTCACCGGCTTCTCGCTGGTGGGAGGCCCGGCCTACAACGACGCCCAGGCGGCCGAGGACATCCTGGCCAAGCTGGACGTGCCGTACCTGGCCGCGCATCCGGTGGAGTTCCAGACGCTGGACCAGTGGGGTGGCTCCGAGCGCGGCCTGATGCCGGTGGAAAGCACCATCATGGTGGCCATCCCCGAGCTGGATGGCGCCATCAGCCCCACGGTGTTTGGCGGCCGGCCCGGCGCGGCCGGCGTCACCTGCCAGGGCTGCCATCGCCACTGCCACTTTGACGGCAAGCACAGCACGCAGGACATGGCCTCGTGCCCCGAGCGCGCCGAGATGCTGGCCGCCCGCGTGGACCGGCTGATCGCCCTGCGCCGCAGCGAACGCGCGCAGCGCAAGCTCGCGCTCCTCATCTTCAACTTCCCGCCCAACGCCGGCAGCATCGGCAGCGCGGCCTATCTGTCGGTGTTCCAGTCGGTGCTCAACACGCTGCAGGCGCTCAAGGCGCAGGGCTACGGCGTCGAGCTGCCCGACAGCGTGGACGCACTGCGCGACGCGCTGCTCAAGGGCAATGCCCCGCAGTACGGCGCCGAGGCCAATGTGCATGCGCTCATCCCCACCGATGACCATGTGCGGCGCGAGCCCTGGCTCAAGGAGATCGAGGCCCAGTGGGGCCCGGCGCCGGGTCGACACCTGAGCAACGGACAGTCGTTGTTCGTGCTGGGTCGGCAGTTCGGCAATGTGCTGGTGGCGGTGCAGCCCGGCTTTGGCTACGAGGGCGATCCGATGCGCCTGCTGTTCGAGCGCGGCTTTGCGCCCACGCATGCCTTCTCGGCCTTCTACCGTTACCTGCGCGAGGACTTCGGCGCCCATGCGGCGCTGCACTTCGGCACGCACGGCGCGCTGGAATTCATGCCGGGCAAGCAGGCGGGTTTGTCGGGTGCCTGCTGGCCCGATCGCCTGATCGGTGACCTGCCCAACCTGTACCTGTACGCCGCCAACAACCCGTCCGAGGGCGCACTGGCCAAGCGCCGCGCCTCGGCCACGCTCATCAGCCACCTCACGCCACCCATCGCACAGGCCGGCCTGTACCGCGGCCTGATCGATCTGCGCGCGGCCATCGAGCGCTGGCGCCAACTGGATGCGCAGGCCGCAGGGGCGGCGTCGCAGGAGCGCGTCGATCTGGCCGCCACCATCCAGGCACAGGCCGCCGAGCTGGAACTGGTCGCCGCCGAGCCCGCGTGGGACGCCGGCGCGCAGGGCGATGCCGAAGCGCACATCCACCGTCTGCAGACACAGATGCTGGAGCTCGAATACACACTGATCCCGCACGGCTTGCATGTGGTGGGTCGCGTGCCCAGCGAGGTGGAGCGCGCCGAGATCGTCACTGCCATGGCGCAGGGCGACGCGCAGCGTGCACTGCCGCCCCAAGCCATCGAGGCGCTGCTGGCCGGCCGCAGCAACAGCGACGTGCTGGCCTTGTCGGGCCTGCCGCGCGACGACGAACACCGCGCGTGGATCGAAGAGCTTGCCCACACCGCACACTGGCTCACGCAGGACACCGAGATCGACGCCATGCTGCGCGCGCTCGACGGGCGCTACATCCGCCCTGCACCCGGTGGCGACCTGCTGCGCACGCCTGCGGTGCTGCCCACCGGGCGCAACCTGCACGGCTTCGACCCCTTCCGCATCCCGAGCCTGTTTGCGGTGCGCGACGGTGCGCGCCAGGCCCAGCGCCTGCTCGACCGTTACGCCGCCGATGGCCATGCCCTGCCCGAATCGGTGGCCATGGTGCTGTGGGGCACCGATAACCTCAAGAGCGAGGGCGCGCCCATCGCGCAGGCGCTGGCGCTGCTGGGCGCGCTGCCGCGCTTTGACAGCTACGGCCGCGTGGCCGGCGCCACGCTGATCCCGCTGGAGCAGTTGGGCCGCCCGCGCGTGGACGTGGTGATCACGCTGTCGGGCATCTTCCGCGACCTGCTGCCGCTGCAGATCCGGCTGCTGGCCGAGGCCGCCTTCCTGGCTGCGTCGGCCGACGAGCCGCTGGAGATGAATTACGTACGCAAGCACACCCTGGCCTACATGGCCGAGCACGGCTGCTCGATGGAAGACGCGTCGCTGCGCGTGTACGGCAATGCCGAGGGGGCCTACGGCTCCAACGTCAACCATTTGATCGAAAGCAGCCGCTGGGAGTGCGAGAACGAGATCGCCGACATGTACGCGCGGCGCAAGGGTTTTGCCTACGGCCGCAGCGGCCGGCCGGTGGCCCAGAGCGCGTTGCTCAAGAGCGTGCTGGCCGACGTGCAGGTGGCCTACCAGAACCTCGAATCGGTGGAACTGGGCGTGACCACGGTGGACAACTACTTCGACACGCTGGGCGGCATCACCGGTGCGGTGCGTCATGCGCGCGGCGGCACGCCGCCCCCGGTGTACATCGGCGACCAGACCCGCGGCGACGGCACGGTGCGCAGCCTGTCGGAACAGGTGGCGCTGGAAACCCGCACCCGCATGCTCAACCCCAAGTGGTTCGAGGGCATGCTGGAGCACGGCTACGAGGGCGTGCGCCAAATCGAGGTGCATGTGACCAACACCATGGGCTGGTCGGCCACCACCGGGCAGGTGCAGCCCTGGGTTTACCGCCAGCTCACCGAGACCTTCATGCTTGACCCGGCCATGCGCGAGCGGCTGGCGCGGCTGAACCCGACGGCGTCGGCGCGCGTGGCGCACCGGCTGATCGAAGCCTCCGAGAGGCAGTACTGGAAACCCGAAGCGCATGTGCTGGAAGCACTCAAGCGCGCCGGGGAAGAACTCGAGGATCGCCTCGAAGGCATTTACGAAGGAGCCAGCGCATGAACGTCGCCACAGTCCCCGTCAGTTCCGTGGGGCGCGGCCAGCCGCCCCGTCCCGATGGAGAGGGCTCGGTGCAGGTGCAGCTTGACCCCAACGTGAAGATCGGTAACGCCAAGGTGTTTGCGATCTACGGCAAGGGCGGCATCGGTAAGAGCACCACCAGCTCCAACCTGAGCGCGGCCTTCAGCAAGATGGGCAAGCGGGTGCTGCAGATCGGCTGCGACCCCAAGCACGACAGCACCTTCACCCTCACCAAAAAAATGTTGCCCACCGTGATCGACGTGCTCGAGACGGTGGACTTCCACGCTGAGGAGCTGCGCGTGGAGGACTTCGTGTTCGAGGGCTACAACGGCGTGATGTGCGTCGAGGCGGGCGGCCCGCCGGCGGGCACAGGCTGCGGCGGCTACGTGGTGGGCCAGACGGTGAAGCTGCTCAAAGAGCACCACCTGCTGGAAGACACCGACGTGGTGATTTTTGACGTGCTGGGCGATGTGGTGTGCGGCGGCTTTGCCGCGCCGCTGCAGCACGCCGACCGCGCCATGATCGTCACCGCCAACGATTTCGATTCCATCTTCGCGATGAACCGCATCGTGCAGGCGATCGGTGCCAAGGCCAAGAACTACAACGTGCGCCTGGGCGGCGTGATCGCCAACCGCAGCGATGCGGTGGACCAGATCAAGAAGTACACCGGCCGCATCGGCCTGGAGATCGCGGCGCAGTTTCCGTCGCTGGATGTGATCCGCCGCAGCCGCCTGAAGAAGGCCACGCTGTTCGAGATGGAAGACAGCCCCGAACTCGAAGCGGTGCAAAAGGAATACCTGCGCCTGGCAGCCGACCTGTGGCTGGGCGGCAAGCAGTACAGCGCGGTGCCGATGAAGGACCGCGACATCTTCGACCTGCTGGGTTTCGACTGAACGCACAAGCGATGCACGCCATGGACCACGCCCGCTACCTCGAACGCCGCGAGCAGATCGAGCATTACTTCGATCGCACCGCCGTGCAGGCCTGGGAGCGCCTGACCTCCACCGCGCCGGTGGGCCGCATCCGCGCCACGGTGCGCCAGGGGCGCGACCGCATGCGCCAGACCTTGCTGTCGTGGCTGCCGCAGGACATGCGCGGCCTGCGTCTGCTGGATGCCGGCTGCGGCACCGGCGCGCTGGCGCAAGAGGCGGCTGCGCGCGGCGCCCAGGTGGTGGCGATCGACCTGTCGCCCACGCTGGTGGCGCTGGCGCGCGAGCGCTTTGAGTTGCAGGCCCCCGCTGCACTGCGCGGGCGCATCGAGTTCTGCTCGGGCGACATGCTGGCCGAGTCGCTGGGCGAGTTCGACCATGTGGCGGCAATGGACTCGCTGATCCACTACGACACGCCCGACATCGTGGCGGCGATTGAGCGGCTGGCCCGGCGCACACGGCGCTCGATGGTGTTCACCTTCGCGCCGCGCACACCGCTGCTGGCTGCCATGCACCGCGTGGGCCGGCTGTTTCCGCGCAGCGACCGCTCGCCGGCGCTGGAACCGCAGGCACAGCCCATCCTGCGCACCGGACTGACCCGCGCGCTCGGCCCCTACGGCTGGCACGAAGGCCGCAGCGAGCGCGTGGCCTGTGGCTTCTACACCTCGCAGGCCTGGGAATGGACGCGGCAGGAGGGCCAGGCATGAGCGCTTCGCGCTCGTCGCAGGCGTCGCGGTCACCGCGCAAGCTGTGGCTGCGCCCGCCGGCGTGGGCCATCGCGCTGGCCGCCCGCTATGTGCCGTTTGCCGATGCCGCCTCGCCGGACCTGCCGCTGGGCCGCTTGCTGCGCCTGTCGCTGTTCCAGGCCGCCATCGGCATGAGCATGGCGCTGCTGGTGGGCACGCTCAACCGGGTGATGATCGTCGAGCTGGGGGTTCCGGCCTGGTGGGTGGCGCTGTCGGTGGCGCTGCCGCTGGTGTTCGCACCGCTGCGCGCACTGATCGGCTACCGCAGCGACACGCACCCGTCGCCGCTGGGCCTCAAGCGCCTGCCCTACCTGTGGATGGGTGGCCTGCTGATGTTTGGCGGCCTGGCCATCATGCCGTTTGCCCTGCTGCTGCTGGCCGAAGCGGCAGACCACACCCTGTGGCTGGGTCGTCTGGGCGCTGCGCTGGCCTTCATCGTGGTGGGCGCGGGCATGCAGATCACGCAAACCGCCGGTGTGGCCCTGGCCAGCGATGTGTCACCGGTCGACAAGCGCCCGCGCGTGGTGGCCCTGCTGTACGCGATGCTGCTGGTGGGCCTGATCACCGGCAGCGCTTTGCTGGGCCTGTTGCTGCAACAGTTCAGCGCCGTGCGCCTGATCCAGGTGGTGCAGGGCGCCGCCGTGGTGACGGTGGTGCTCAACCTGATGTCGCTATGGAAGCAGGAGGCCCGCGGAGCACGTCGGGGCGCGCGCGAAGCCAATGGCTTCAAGCGCAACTGGGCGCGGCTGATGGCCATCCCCAAGATGCGCCGATTCCTGTGGACGGTGGGTCTGGGCACCGCCGCCTTCAGCATGCAGGACATCGTGCTCGAGCCCTTCGGCGGCGAAGTGCTGGGCCTGGACGTGGGGCTGACGAGTGCACTCACGGCGCTCAGTGCAAGCGGTGCGCTGCTGGCCTTCATCCTGTCGGCGCGGCTGCTGTCGCGCGGGCTCGACGCCTGTCGCCTGGCCGCTGCCGGCGCGCTGCTGGGTTTGCCGGCGCTGGCCTTCGTGATCTTTTCGGCACCGCTGGCTTCGCCCAACCTGTTTCGCGCCGGCGCGGCACTGATCGGCTTTGGTGGCGGCCTGTTCTCGGTAGGCATGCTCTACACCGCGATGCAGATGCCCGAGCGTGACCTGACCGGCATGGTGCTGGGCGCCTGGGGGGCCGTGCAGGCCACCGCCGCCGGAGCGGCCATGGCGCTGGGCGGCGTGCTGCGCGACGTGGTCAATGCCCTGGCCACGCAAGGCGTGTTCGGCGAGGCGCTCAACACGCCGGCCACCGGCTACAGCGTGGTCTTCCACGTCGAAATCTATTTGCTGTTTGTCGTGCTCATCGCACTCGGACCGCTGGTACGGCGCAGTGTGCGCACATCCGCGGCGCCGGGCCGTCCCCATCACCCCTTTGGCCTGGCTGAACTGCCAGGCTGATTCCACCCGCCTCATTCAAGGAGAAGACCATGGAAACAGGCGCCATCACGCAGTACGTCGACGTTGCCCAGATCGTGCTGTACCTGTTCTGGGCTTTCTTTGCCGGACTGATCTACTACATCGCCCGCGAGAACCACCGCGAGGGCTACCCGATGGACAGCGGCCGCGAAGGCGGACCCAAGATCATCGGCTGGCCCGTGCCCGACCCCAAAACCTACAAGCTGCACGACGGCCGCGAGGTGCAGGCTCCCGACTTCAATCGGCGCGATGGCGAATACCGCGCGCAACCCACCCATCCGTTCAATGGCGCGCCGCTGGAGCCGGTGGGCAACCCGCTGACCGCCGGCGTGGGCCCGGGCGCCTGGGCCATGCGCGCCGACGAGCCCGACCTGGACGAGCACGGCGGCCCCAAGATCGTGCCGTTGCGCAATGCCTCGTCGCACGGCATCGCCAAACGCGACACCGACCCGCGCGGCCTGCCAGTGCTGGACGCCAACGGCGATGAAGCCGGCCGCGTCAAGGACCTGTGGATCGACCGCATGGAAATGATGTTCCGCTACCTCGAGGTGTCGCTGCCCTCGGGACAGACGGTGCTGCTGCCGGTGCCGTTTGCGCGCATCCGCAAGGACGGCGTGCGGGTGCATGCCCTGCTGGCGTCGCAATTTGCTGACGTGCCGGCCACGCGTCACCCCGAGCAGATCACCCTGCTCGAGGAAGAAAAGATTAGCGCCTACTACGGCGCCGGCCTGCTGTACGCCACGCCGCATCGCCAGGAGCCGCTGGCGTGAGAGCGCATCACGAGCACGAGTTCGAGGCAGCCCCCGGGCTGCCCGCACCGCTGCCTGCCGGTGAACGCATCCTGTGGCAGGGGGCTCCGCAATGGGGCGCCCTGTGCATCCATGTGTTCCACCTGCGCAAGCTCGCGGTGTACTTCTCGCTCATGCTTGTGGTGCAGACGCTGTACCTGCTGGGCGAACCCGGGGCGCGTTTGTTCGCGCCGCTGCTCACCAGCGCGCTGCTGGCCCTCACCTGCCTCGGCCTGCTTGCGCTCACCGCGCTCTTCACCGCGCGCGGCACGCTGTACACACTGACCAGCCGGCGCGTCGTGATGCGCATCGGCATCGTGCTGACGATCACGCTGAACCTGCCGCTCAGGCAAATCCGTGGCGCTGCGGTGCTGCCGCTGGCCCAGGGGCACGGCGACATCGCGCTGGCGCTGGCCGGATCGGACCGTATCGGCTGGCTGCACCTGTGGCCCAACGCGCGTCCGTGGTTCCTGCGCGATCCACAGCCCACCTTGCGCTGCATTGCCGACGTGACCGCGGTGGCCGCCTGCGTCCAGTCGGCCTGGCAAGCGGCCAACAGCGGTGTGGCGGCCGTGTACGGCGAGGCCGCTGCCAACGACGCATCTGCCGAGGGCGAGGGCGCCAAGACGGCGCGCCCCGCTACCGCCTGAATCGAGTCCGACTCCACTGCCATCCACGGCACCGCCCCATGCATCCGCCCGTTCAGCCCTCTGCCAACGCGCCACGCGCGACGGCAGCGCGCGCCCTGACGCAGCCGCTGCCCTGGATGGTGGCGGCGCTGGTACTGCTGGCAGTGGCGCTGTGGCGCGGCGAGCGCACCCCCAATGGCGAGCCACCGGCACGTGCCGATGCCGTTGGCGTGCCCGAGTCGACGGTGCAATGGCGCCGCTTTCTGCAGTTTGAAGACCGCCCCAATGGCGATGTGGTCGTCATCGACGCCCGCAGCGGTCGCGAGGTGGCGCGTTACCAAGGCGAGCAGGGTTTTCTGCGCGGCACCCTTCGCGCTTTTGCGCGCGAACGCGCGCGCCGACAGATCGGGCCGCAACAGCCGCTGGAATTGATCGCACACGACCAGGGTCGGCTGTCGCTGGTCGACCCCGCCACCGGCCAGCGCATTGCGCTGGAGTCGTTCGGCGCCAGCAATCTGGCGGTCTTTGCGGCGCTGCGCGACAGCAGCGGCCACGACGGCCGCACCCTCACATCCCCAAGGAGCGAACCATGAGCACCACCACCCTTCTTGACCATGACCACGTGGCCCTGCTGATCGATTCGGTCGAGAACTCCGCCGATGCCATGGCCAAGGCCACGCGCAGCACCATGCTGACGCCGCGCTTCTACACCACCGATTTCGACGCGATGGACCGCCTGAACGTCGAGCCGGTGCGCCAGGAGTGGGACACCATGATGGCCGAGTACGAGGGCGACAACAACCACGACCACTTCCAGCGCGACGCCGCCTTTGCCGACGAGGTGCGCACGCTGATGCCCAAGCTGTCGCCCGAGCTGCGCCAGGAGTTTCTGGACTTTCTCATCAGCTCCTGCACCTCCGAGTTTTCGGGCTGCATCCTGTACAACGAGATCCAGAAGCGCGTCAACAACCCGGACATCAAGGCGCTGATGCGCTTCATGGCGCGCGACGAATCGCGCCATGCGGGCTTCATCAACTCGGCGCTCAAGGACTTCGACTTGGGCATCGACCTGGGTGGCCTGAAGAAGCAGAAGAAGTACACCTACTTCAAGCCCAAGTACATCTTTTATGCGACCTACCTGTCCGAGAAGATCGGCTACGCGCGCTACATCACCATCTACCGCCAGCTCGAGCGTCATCCCGACAAGCGCTTTCACCCGATCTTTCGCTGGTTCGAGCGCTGGTGCAACGACGAGTTCCGCCACGGCGAATCGTTCGCGCTGCTGATGCGGGCGCAACCCGAACTGCTGTCCGGGCTGAACAAGTGGTGGATCCGCTTCTTCACGCTGGCGGTCTACACCACCATGTTCGTGCGCGACCACACGCGGCCGCTGATGCACCAGGCGATGGGGCTGGACTCCAGTGCCTACGGCTACGAGGTGTTCCGACTCACGTCCGAGATCTCTGCGCAGGTGTTCCCGGTCGAGCTCGACATCGACCATCCGGCTTTCCGCGCCGGCATGGACCGTCTGGTCGAGGCGGCCGTGGGCCATGCCGCGGCCAAGGCCCGCGGCGGCGTGGGCGGCCTGATGGGCCAGGCCTGGCATGCCGCATCGGCGGCGCTGACCTTTGCGCGCATGTTCTTCATTCCGGTGAAGCACCGCGAACTGCCGCAGCAGATCCGCGTGCAGCCGGTGTGGTGAGGCGCGCCCTGCCTCAGCATCCCATGCCCCTCACCCACGGCAGACACGGCCCATGAGCGATCTGCTGAGCCATCCGCCCATGGGTGTGGTCGTGCCCGCACTGTTTGCGCTGCTGTGCTGGTGGTTCGGCACAGGCGTCATCCTGTGGCTGGTGCGCCGGCCGGTCCACACGCTGCGCGCGCGCCGCACGGCGATGACCGCGCTGCTGGGCCTGAGCCTGGTGGCGGCGTGGTGGAGCATGGGCACGTCGTCGGTGGCGGGTGCGTATGTGGCCTTCGCCAGCGTGGTGGCGATGTGGAGCTGGCACGAGTTCGCTTTTTTGAGCGGCTGGATCACCGGCCCGCGGCGCGAGCCGCTGGACCCGGGCGTCCGTGGCTCGGCGCGCTTTGTGCAGTCGCTGCAGGCGGTGCTGCACCACGAGCTGGTGCTGGTCGGCAACTTCGGCTTGCTGTGGCTGCTGCAGCAGGGCCAGCCCAGCCATGTGGCGCTGTGCACCTACGCTTTGCTGTGGTGCATGCGGCTGAGCGCCAAGCTCAACCTGTTCTTTGGTGTGCCCGAGGTGGGCGCGCAGTACCTGCCGGCGCATTTGCGCTATCTGGCCAGCTATTTCCGCTGCGGCCGCACCAGCCTGTTCTTTGTGGCCTCCACGGCTGCCGCCACGCTGATATGGGCCTGGCTGGTCTGGCAGGCCGGTGCCGGCACGGTGGCGATCAGCACCGGCTGGGTGTTGCTGGCCGCGCTGCTGGGCTTGGCCATCGTCGAGCATCTGCTGATGGTGTTTCCGCTGCCGATGCAGCGCCTGTGGGGCTGGGCGATGACGCCAGCCCGGGAGGTGCGTCGCTCGCGCGCCCCCGTGATCGCCGTCCCGCCGGTTGCGGTGGTGCCTTCCCGCGGCAAGGCGGACCAGGCCTGAGCCGCCCACAGGACCTTGCATGAACGCCTTTCGCGCCCTCGACGATCGCAGCACGCCCGAGCTGCCCACCGCCCACGCACCGCTGGCGGTGGTGATCGGCAGCGGCTTCGGCGGCTTGGCAGCGGCCATCCGGCTGAGCTGCCGCGGCTGGCGCGTGCGCGTGCTCGAAAAGCTCGACGCACCCGGCGGCCGGGCCTATGTGCACCGGCAGGATGGCTTCAGCTTCGACGCCGGCCCCACCATCATCACCGCGCCCTTTCTGCTGGAAGAGCTGTGGCAGCTGTGCGGTCGCCGCATGGCCGACCACATCGACCTGCGGCGCATGGAGCCGTTTTTCTATCGCATCCGCTTTGATGACGGCACGCACTTCGACTACAGCGCCGACATGCAGGCGATGGAAGCGCAGATCGCCA
The DNA here is from genome assembly GCA_046091865.1 of Burkholderiaceae bacterium. Taxonomy (GTDB): domain Bacteria; phylum Pseudomonadota; class Gammaproteobacteria; order Burkholderiales; family Burkholderiaceae_C; genus JBDLRH01. The sequence continues at coordinate 39,856 of JBJTCL010000103.1, forward strand.
AGTTCAGTCCGTCGGATGTGCCCGGCTTTCACCGCCTGATGGCTGCTGCCGAGAAGTGCCGCACCATCGGCTTCGAGGGCATGGGATCGATCGCGTTCGACCGCTTCAGTGACCTGCTGCGGGCCATCCCGGGCTTTGCGCGCATGCAGGCCTGGCGCACCATCTACAGCCTGGTGGCGCAGCACCTCAAGCATCCGCAATTGCGCGTGGTGATGAGCTTTCATCCGCTGCTGATCGGCGGCAATCCGTTTTCGGTCACCTGTGCCTATTCGCTGATCCACTCGCTCGAGCGCAACTGGGGCGTGCATTCGGCCATGGGTGGCACCGGCGCCATCGTGCAAGGTCTGGTGGACCTGCTGGCCGAGCGCGGCATCAGCATCGAGTGCAACCGGCCGGTCACGCGCATCCGCGTCGAGGGCGGGCAGGCGCGCGGCGTTGAACTGGCCAGCGGTGAATTCATTCCCGCCGACATCGTCATCAGCAATGCGGATTCAGCGTGGACCTACCGGCACCTGGTGGAGCCGCAGCACCGCTGCCACTGGAGCGACGCGCGCATCGACCGCGGGCGCTATTCCATGGGGCTGTTCGTCTGGTACTTCGGCACCAACCGCCGCTACGAGGACGTGCCCCACCACATGATGGTGCTGGGCCCGCGCTATCGCGAACTGCTGACCGACATCTTCAAGCGCAAGCATCTGGCGAAGGACTTCAGCCTGTACCTGCACCGCCCCACCGCCACCGACCCGGCCCTCGCGCCGCCGGGCTGCGACACCTTTTATGCGCTGTCGCCGGTGCCGCACTTGGACAGCGGCACCGACTGGGCAGCCCATGCCGAAACCTATCGCCAGGCGGTGTGTGAGCGGCTCGAGGCCACCGTGCTGCCGGGCCTGTCCAGGCATGTGGTCAGCTCCAGGGTGGCCACACCGCAAGACTTTCATGACCGCCTGTGGTCGTACAAGGGCGCGGGCTTTGGTCTGGAGCCACTGCTGCTGCAAAGCGCGTGGTTCCGTCCGCACAACCGCAGCGAGGACGTGCGCGGCCTGTACATGGTGGGCGCCAGCACCCACCCCGGCGCAGGCGTGCCGGGCGTGCTGATGTCGGCCAAGGCGCTGGAGACCGTGGTGCCCGAGGTGATCCATGCACGCTGAGCCTTCGCACGCACCGGCCGCTGCCGTGGACGGATGGGCCAGCGCCGACCTGCAAGCCTGCGTCGAGCTGATGCGCGGCGGCTCGAAGACCTTCTTTGCCGCCAGCCGCCTGCTGCCGCCCCGGGTGCGTGCGCCGGCGATCGCGCTGTACGCCTTCTGCCGCGTGGCCGACGATCTGGTCGATGAGGCCGCAGCGCAGGGGCGCGATGGCGCGCAGGGCGTGGCCGAGCTGATGCAGCGCCTGGACCGCATCTATGCCGGCACCCCGGTGGACTGCGTGGAAGACCATGCCCTGAGCCTGGTGGTGCAGCAGCACGAACTGCCGCGCCCCCTGCTGAATGCGCTGGTGGATGGGTTTGCCTGGGATGCCGCGCAGCGCCGCTACGAAACGCTGGAGCAGGTGCACGACTACGCCGCGCGCGTGGCCGGCAGCGTGGGCGCGATGATGTGCTGGATCATGGGCCCGCGCGAGCGCTCGACACTGGCACGCGCCTGCGAGCTGGGGGTGGCGATGCAGCTCACCAACATCGCGCGCGACGTGGGCGAGGACGCCGCCAACGGCCGCCTGTACCTGCCGCGCCAGTGGATGCGCGAAGCGGGTGTGGACGTGCCCTCATGGCAGGCCCATCCGCAGGCATCGCCGGCCATCCAGACGGTGGTGGCACGCCTGCTCGACGAGGCCGACCGCCTGTACCGCCGCGCGCATGCGGGCATTGCCGAGCTGCCGGCCGACTGCCGTGCGGCCATCTGCGCGGCCAGCCTGATCTATGCCGAAATCGGCCACCAGTTGCGACGGCAGGGGCTGGATTCAGTGACGCGCCGCACGGTGGTGGGCACGCGGCGCAAGCTGGTGCTGCTGGCCAGCGCCTGGACGCAAGCGGGCTGGATTTACGCGCAACCCAATCCGCCGGCGGCGCTGGCGGCGGTGGAGTTTTTGCTGCAAGGGTGTGCGGGCGATGCGCTGGCGCCCGAGGCGGCTGGCGCGCAAGGTGCACGGGGTGCACAGGGCGCCAGCCTGCAGCGCGGCCTGAGCACCGCCACGGGCTTTCCAAATCGCGCCATGCCTCAGCGCATCGAGTGGGTGATCAACCTGTTCGAGCGGCGCGAATCGGCGCGGCTGGAGTGGCACGACAAGCGCCGCTCTGCAACGGCGCGGCCTGCGGGCTAGGCACCGCCCGAAGTCCTTCGCCGCGCACCAGGCCGAAGGCTGCGCCGCGCCATCAACGGGCAGGCGCGGCGCGCGCCATCACTTGCGCGGGCGATTGAACCAGTTCGCGAGCATGAACACCGCGCCCAGGGCGAAGATGAGGATCAGCAGGTGATGGGTCTTCATGTGGATCTCCTTGGAAGTCGTCAACGCCCAGCGGCGTCAGGCAGTGGGTGAGGAGGGACGGCCCAACATCGGCCGCATCAGGTACAGGGTGGCCAACAACAACAGCAGTTCGATCGCGTACACGGCTTCGTACCCCGCGAGAACGCCCCAGGGCAAGGCTATCACGTCACGCAGGATGCCGCCCAGGGCCATGGCCAAGCCCCCGGCGGTGGCCTGCGCTGCGCCCCAGGCGCCCAGCGCCAGGCCCGACTGCCCGGGCGGGGCACTGCGCATGGTGGCGGTGAGCGTGCCGTGGCCGAACAGCCCGGCACCCAAGCCGATGAGAAAGGTGCCCACGACGAACAAGGCCACCGAAGCCAGCGGTGCCGCCGCGATGACCGCAATGAACGCCGGCAAGCCGCACACCACGCCCGCCGTGGCCATGCGGTAGGGATCGGCACCACGCGACAGCACGCGCGAGGCCCAGCTGAAGCCCACCAGCCCCCCCAGCGCCAGCGTGGCGGTCAGGTAGGTGGTGGACGACACGCTCATGTTCAGAATCTCGCCGCCGTAGGGCTCGAGCAGCACGTCTTCCATGGTGAAGGCCATGGTGCCGAGTGCGATCACCCACAGTCGTCGCGACACGTCACCGCCTGCGGCAAAGCCGCGCCATGCCTCGGCAAACGAGGCCTGCTCTGACGCGTCGCCTGCGCGAGGCTTGCGCGAGCGGCTGCGCGCCTCCTGCTTCCACATGGCCACCACATTGAGCACCAGCGTGGTGATGGCCGCTGCCTGGATCACTTGGATCAGGCGCCCCGGGCTGTAGTCGGACAGGAAGTCACCAAACGCAAACGCGCTGCCGATGCTGCCCAGCAGCAGCATCACGTACATGAAGCCCACCACCTTGGGATGGTCCTCGGGCGGCGCGAGGTCGGTGGCCAGCGCCAGGCTCACCGTCTGCACCGTGTGCAGGCCTGCACCGACCAGAAAGAAGGCGATCGCCGCGCTGAGTTGCCCCACCCACGGCGGCACGCTCGCCGACTGGCCGGCACCGGCCAGCACCAGCAGGGCGAACGGCATGATCGAGAGCCCGCCGAACTGCATCAGCGTGCCCATCCAGATGTAGGGGACCCGGCGCCAGCCGAGCTCGGAGCGGTGGTTGTCGGAGCGAAAGCCCACCAGCGCGCGAAACGGCGCAAACAGCAGCGGCATCGCCACCATCACCGCCACCAGTGCCGCAGGCACCTTGAGCTCGACGATCATCACGCGGTTGAGGGTGCCCACCAACAGCACCAGCGCCATGCCCACCGACACCTGGAACAGCGACAGCCGCAACAGGCGCGGCAGCGGCAGGTCGGCCGACGCCACATCGGCAAAGGGCAGGAAGCGTGTGCCCAGTGTGGACCACGCACCGACGAGCTTTTGACTCAGGCGGCTCATGCCAGCGGCTTCGCTCGGGTGGCTTGTGGAGGGCTTGCGCGGTTCGACGACGCCTTGCGGCGCGCCGGAAAAAGGGGATCAGGCGGGGCCGGGCCCAAGGGCACGCGGCTCCGCTCTGAAGGCGTCCAGCGCTATTTCTTCGCTGGTGCCGCAGGCGCCTCGGCCGGAGCCGCTGCGACTGTCTTGCCCGTTCCGTTCAGGAAGCCCTTCACCCACGTCGTGTTGGTCGCGATCGCGAGGTGGACACTGAACGATCCCACGGCGACGGCGCCGAGGAACAGGGGGATGCCCACGGAGGGCTTGACGACACACCAGATTTTTCCGTAGATCATGTTGTGTCCTCCTTACTTGAGCCAGGGCGAGTAGATGTAGGCAAGCAAGTGCGCGAAGGCAGCGATCATGCCGAAGATCTGCGTTCCCTGGATCAAGTGCCGGTGGATTTCCTCCGACTCGCCCTCGGTGAGACCGGTGGGCCACACTTTGTCTTTATCAGACATCGCGTTTTCTCCTTGGAAAGAGGTACTGCGCGTGCTAAACCCGCACGAGGGTTTCCGTAGCCCCAACGGCTACAAAACCGGCGCCGAGAACCCAGACACAGGCGATGGTCATTCTAGATTGACAGTGACAACTGTCAAACAAATACGACACATCGGCTGGTCTCGGTACTGGGGTGTCGCCACAACCCCACGAAATGTCTCCAACGGCTACAGCCCGCCCTGCGGCGCGCCTGTTCCTGTGCGCTGGCGGTCATGGCCTGCGGGGCATGCGCCACGGCAACATCGCCTGAACCACCGGTGACACCAGCCGCGGCACGTTCAGGGTCTCGTGAAAAGTGGTGACCTGCTCGCCCAGCAACTGGGCACGCAGCAGGCTGCGCTCGTAAAAAGGGGTGTCTTCCAGGCGCTCGATTTCGGCCACCGGGCCTTCGCTGCGCATGCGGCGATCGATACGCCACAGGGTGCGCGGCATGGCCTGCCGCGGTGGGGCTTCAAACGGCGCCACGCTGCCGTCAGTGCCAAAGCGCAGGGCCAGCAACTGGTCGCTGCCGTCGCGGTGCTGCACGTCGTAGATCACCGCGGTGCTGCCGTCGGCCATGGTGCTGCGCGACCAGTCCCATTCGTGGCAGGCGTGCGCGATCGGCTCGTCGCCTTCGTTGGAGTCCAGGTAGGCATTGCCGCTCCAGCGCTGCGCCGGCGCATGCAGGTCGACCTCGATGCGCGCCGAGGGTGCGATCGGCCCCCAGCGATGCCGTCCATGCCGGTCGATGGCGGTGGAGAAATCAAACAGGCGGTGCGGTGTGATGCGCAGCCGTCCGCGCACCGGATGCGGCAGGGGCATGCCCAGCTCGTGGATGTCGATGTGCAGGCTCTGGCCGTCCCAGCGCAGGCGGCTGGGGCCGATGCTGAAGCTGTTGCGGTTGCGCGCACAGTGACGCGCGCCGCGCTCGGTCATGGTCCAGCGGCGCTGATGCCGGCTGTACAGCGCCACGTTGAGGGCGCAGTGCTGCTCGGGATCGGCCGCGCCGCGACGGCGCGCCCAGGCGTAGTACGGAGAGAAGACGCTGCCCACAAATGCAATCACCGTCAGGCCGAACCGTCCGTCGTCACTGAGCGCGTCGACATACCACCAGAGGTAGCCGCCACTCGGGACCGGCTGGTCGAAGCGAGGTGCGCCGTCACGGCCGCGGCCGCCAGATGCCCCGACATCGCTGCCATCGGCACGCCCGGCCCTGGGTGCACGCTGCCCCCCGCCAGAAACAGCCCCGGAAGGCGGCTCGCCGCCGGCGACCTGGAAAACGCCGACATCCAGCCGTGGCTGGCCTGCCCGTACAGCGCGCCGCCCGTGGCCGGAAAGCGGCGGTGGAAGTCCGCAGGGGCTGTGCGCACCGACTGGCCCGCCTGCGGCTGCAGGTCCAGGCCACAGCGGCGCAGCAGGGAAAAGCTCTCGTGTTCGCATCGGGCCAGGGCCTCCGGGGAAATCGTGTCGCTGTCACCCACCGCGGGTGCATTCACCAGGCACAGCAGGCGCTGCGTCGCCGGCTGGGCGGTACCGGCGCCACGGTCTTGCGCGCAGACATACACCGTGGGGCGCGAGGGCAGGCACGCGCGGTCAAAGATGTCATCGAACTCGCTGCGGTAGTCGTGCTGGAAGAACACGTTGTGGCGGTCCAGCGCGCCTTCGGGTTCCTGCGCGGCGGCGCAATGCATCGACCAGGTGAGCGCCGACAGTGAGCGCGCGGGCGCCTTGCCGCCGGCACGCCGCACCGCATGCGTGAGGCCGCGGCCCAGCAACCCGGCCGACAGCGCGGCCACATCACCGTTGAACACCACCGCCTGCGCATCGAGCCGCTCGCCGCTGGCCAGCGTGACGCCACTGGCACGGCCGTCGCGCAGGTCGATGCGCTCGCACGGGCTGCCGTAGCGGAACTGCACCCCGCGCTCGCACGCCAGGCGCTCCAGCATCTGCGCCAGCGACCGCATGCCGCCCTGCACCGACCACACGCCGTCCATTTCGACCTGCGCGATCAGCATCAGCGTGGCGGGCGCCTGCCAGGGGGATGATCCGCAGTAGGTGGCGTAGCGTGCAAACAGCTGGCGCAACCGCGGGTCGGTGAACTGCCGGCCAAGGCTGTCCCACAGGCTTTGCATCGGCCCCAGGCGCGCCAGCACGCCCAGACCGCGCAGGCCCAGGTCGCCCACCATGCGCAGCGGCGTGGGCGAGCTCGACCGGATGAAGGGCCCCTCGAGGGTGTCGTACACCTCGCGCGCCAGCGCACAGAACTGCTGAAAGCGTTGCGCCTCAGCGGCTCCCGCCAACTGCGCCACTGCGTCCACCGACGCACGCGGGTCGGCGTACAGGTCCAGCCGTGCGGGTGCATCGCCGCCTTGCGGGTCCCAGTAGTGGCGCGCGATCACCGGCAGCGGCTGCAACACCAGTTCGTTCTCGAGGCGCGTGCCCGCCGAGGCCAGGATTTGGTCGAACACCCACTTCATGGTGAAGACCGTGGGGCCGCTGTCCACTGGCGCACCGTCCACCATCAGCGGCCGCATCTTGCCGCCGGGGCCGTCGCCCGCCTCGACCACCGTCACCGCCATGCCCTGCTGGGCCAGCTCGAGTGCCGACACCAGGCCGCCCATACCAGCGCCGACCACCACCACGCGCGTGTCAGCCATGCGCGTCTCCGGCGGCGTGTACCTCGCATGCTGCGTCGTCGGCCAGTGGATGGCGGCCTTTCCACACACCGCTGCCAGCCAGCAGGCGCAGGCGCACGAACATCGATTCCGAGAAGAAACTGTGCTTGTAGGCCGAGGCGATCGCCTGCTGATGCGCGCCGTGCTGGGCGTAGGCGTCCATCGACGACACATCGCGCCACAAGCTGAAGGTGCACTGGCGCAGCAACGGCGCCTCGCCCAGGCCGGCGGCCAGTTCGCAGCCGGGTGCGCTCCACAGGCTGGCCTGTGCTGCCGGCGCCATGCGCCAGAAGGTGGCTGCCTTGGCCGGACGGATGCTGGCGCGCGTGAGCGCTGCCAGCGCCGGGTTCGGCGCCAAAGCAGCGCCGCTGTAGGGGCCAAGGGATTCGCTGTGGGTGGGCGCCCAGGCCTCGCCGTCCCACGAGCCGCGCGCGGCGGTGATGGACAGCAGCCCGGTCCACGACTCGCGGGCGCGTTCGCGCATCTGTTGTACATGCGAGCCGGTCAGAAAGGCGTCGGCCTGATCGGCGCGGTCAAACAGGCAGATCAGGCCCTGGTGCGTGGTGCTGGGCCGCAGCGTGAAGCCGCCATCGTGGCCACTGCCCATCACCTTGGAAAAACGCAGCCCGGGCACATCGCGCAGCACGGCCGAGCCCTGCACCAGTCGCATCCAGCCCCAAGCCTGATTCTCTCGCAGGTAGTCCACCAGGATCACGACCACCACCCCCGACAGGGCAGCGGCGACCGGATCAGGTGCATTCATGGCATCAGCCCACGGGGCCCTCGGTCAGTGCGGCGCGGTTGAACGGCATCACTTGGCCGCGGGCTTCTTGGCGGCGGCTGCCGTGACCGCTGCGGTCACTTCGGGCGGACGCGTTGCCAGCTCGGGGAAATCCTTAAGCATGGACTGGCCGTTGAGCGGCTTGTACGCGCCGTTGTGGCAGGTGGCGCAGTTGAGCTTGGCCACGTCACCCAGCTCGCCCTTGCGGTGCGCGGGGAACACCTCGGTCAGCGGCTCCATGTACTTGAGGTTGAGCTCGCGCGCCATGCGGATGCCGTGCCAGGCGGTCACGCGTTGCGGCGGGCCGCCTTCCCATTTGCCGAAGTTCTGCGAGTTGTGGCAATAGGTGCAGTTGACGCCCAGCCCTTGCGAGAAGTGCACCATCAGGCCGTAGGTCCACTCGGCCTGCTTGATCGAGGCGCGGTTGCCCGAGGGCAGTGCGGTGTTGCCACCGACGCGGATCGGCTTGTCCTGCAGCAGGAAGGGCGTGAACGGATCGTTGGGCAGCGTCGACAGGTTGACCACCGGGCTGGGGTCGTTCTGGCCCGACTTGTCACCAATGAAGTTGGAGCCCTGCGGCTTGTGATTGGCGGTGAACCAGATCTCCTTGGGCACCGGGTTGCCGCGGTGGCAGGTCCAGCAGGTCACGCCGGTCTGCGCCACGTGGGGCTGCCAGTCGGTGTTGATGGTCTGCGTCATCTGGATCATGCGGCGCGCGACGATCTTGGTGTACTTGCTGTCCTCGGCAAAGTTGGCCGGGTTGTGGCAATAGGTACAGCCCTCTTCGGGCGACACCCAGGTGGTCATCGAGGCCATCAACCGCACGAACTGGCCGGCGCTCAGGTTGCCGAGCACCTGCACGTTCTTGTAGAGCGTGCTGGCCTTGGGCCCGGAGGCGTCGGCCGCAGGCAGCGCCACCGGCAGTTCGTTGGCGATGATGCGGTCGTCCAGCGTGCGCGGGTTGTACACCTGCACCATGCCGGTGCCGCGATAGCCGTGCTGCACCGATTCCATCGGCGGGCGCTCACAGGCTGCCAGCAGCACCAGGGAGCCCAGCGCCAGCACGCGCAGTGCGGCCGAGCGAAGCGAAAGGGATCGGATCATGGCTTGCCTCCTGCGGCGAGAGCGGGGTCACTCACCGCGGGGAACACATCCATCGGATAGGGCGGTGCTACGCCATGCTTGACGGCCCACAGGTACCAGTTGTCCACTGCAGTGCCCGTCAGCAGGATGCCGATGCCGCCGGTCAGCGGGCACAGCACCGCAAACCACCAGGCCCAGCGGTGAATCGATTCCATGGTGGCGTTGAAGCCCATGGTCCAGCGCCAGAACAGGGCGGCGCGCTCGGACGCGGTACCGCGGTCGACAATCTGCTCGATCTCGCGCTCGCCGCCGTAGCGGCCCACTGCAAGGATGGTGGCGCCGTGCATGGCAAACAGCAGCACCGAGCCGTACAGGAACACGATCGACAGCGCGTGGAACGGGTTGTAGAACAGGTTGCCGTAGCGCAGCGAGAAAGCGGCCGTCCAGTCGAGGTGGCTGAAGATGCCGTAGGGCACCGCCTCACCCCACGAACCCATCAGGATCGGGCGGAACAGGCCGAGCACCAGGTACAGCCAGATGGCTGCGGCAAACGCCCGTGGAATGTGCGTGCCCATGCCCAGCTCGCGGGCACGGCGATAGGTGCGCGCCCACCACAGCAGCATCGATGCGGTGAGGAAGAAGCCCACGATCAACCACCAGCCGCCCTGATTGAGCGGCGGGATCGACAGGCCGTACTGCGGCGGCGGCGGCTCCAGCGACAGCCAGAACAGCTGACGCACGAACTGGATCGGGTCCCAGTTGACCGAAGCCAGCATGTTCATGCCGATCAGCGTGATCGCGAACACACCGCAGATGATGGACGCGAGCCCGAGCCCGCCGAGGTAGATCGGGCCCAGCTGTGCATTGCCCAGCTTGCCGGCCCAGTAGTTCAGGAAAGGCTTGCCGGTGCGCGGGCTGTTGCCCGGGCCGAGTTCGATACCGTGGCTGACGGGGCCGACAGCCTGCACCGTGGTGAAGAGGTTCTGGTATTGCGCCATGTCGTTCTCCCTGGGCTCACTTGAGGGGCCATTGCGACCAGATGGGCAGGTTCAGCCACCAGCCCCACCACTCGGGCCAGCCACGGCTCCAGAACGGACCGCTGATCACGATGCACAGCGCACTGAACAGCACGGCGGCCAGCGCCAGGAACAGGCCCAGACGGTGGATGCCCAGCGTGCCGATCGAGTAGCCGATGATGTCGCGGAAGTAGGTGTCTTCGTGCTCGGGCGTCTTGACCGTCTCGCCCTTCTTGGGGTTGGTGGCCGACAGCACCAGCGCGCCGTGCAGCGACAGGGCCAGCGTGGTGGTGAAGAAGAAGGTCACCGCCAGCATGTGCGCCGGGTTGTAGTGGAAATGCAGGTACTGGTAGCCCACGTTGGACACCCAGTCGAGGTGGCTGAAGATGCCGTAGGGAAAGCCGTGCCCCCAGGCGCCCATCAGCACCGGCCGGATCACCACCAGGGTGAAGTAGCCGAAGATCGCCACGCTGAAGGCCACCGGCACGTGGTAGCCCATGCCGAGCTTGCGGCAGATCTCCACCTCGCGCATGGCCCATGAGCCGAACGCGCCCAGCGCGCACACGGTGATGAGCTGCCACAGGCCGCCTTCCATCAGCGGCGCCAGCGCCAGGCCGTACTTGAGGTCGGGTGGCGCGATGTTGATCTGCCAGAGGTTCCAGGTGGGCCCCTGCGACGCTCCCCACAGGATGAGCGCGGTGCCCAGGAACGAGAAAAAGATGGTCGTCACGCCGAAGAATCCGACGTAGAACGGACCAACCCAGAAATCAAACAGGTCACCGCCGAGCAGGGTGCCGCCGCGTACGCGGTATTTCTTTTCAAAGCTGAGCATGGCCATGGTCTAGCCCTCCTGCTTTCTTGGATTCGATGAACTGCACGAACGGTTGGGTTGCGAGAGCGATGCGGCAGATGCCGTGCTGGATCACGTCCAGAGACGGCATCGGCTCATCGCGTGGGTCAGGACTTCGCTGCCGGTGTAGGGGCCGGCATCGGTGCGTTCTGCGCCGATGCGCTCACCGGCTTTTTCGGGCCGTCCATCCAGTTGAACTTGTTGGTGCTCAGCAGGATGAGGTGAATCATCGCGGCCAGTCCGAACAGGAAGATGCCCTGCACGACCATCGCGCGCAGCGGGTCGTAGAGTCGCCAAATTCGCCACATGGTGTTTTCTCCTAAATGATGTGCGACATGAAGGTGTAAACCGCGGCCTTCACCCCGGAGAAGACATTGGTCATGTTCTCCGCGCCCGGCAGCCAGCCCTTCCAGTGCATCCCGACCAGCTGGCCAAGGAGTGCGACTGCAAGCAGCACGGCAAAACAGGGAACAAAGATCAGGACGAACGCCAACTGGTCACCCCGCGTGGGGTGCTTGTGCGTGGACAAGGGGATGTCGGTCATGGTTGCCTCCGGTGCGTTTGAGGTTGATGCGACTCAAAACCAGGGTCGCCACGCCCAGACCAGGATGTGTGCCACTACGGCGACCGCCGTAAAGCCCACAGTACCCTGCATCCAGTAGTGGTGGAACTCCTGAGCTTCTTCGTCGGTCAGGCCGGATATGGAAGTCCGATTCGACATGCGACTGCTCCTTCTTCATTGAGGCCTGTCGGCCACCGCTGCGCCCAACCCGCGCAACCTGGGTTGTCGTGACGACATGCCACGACATTCGGCAGATCCATGCGTACGGACTGGATCGCAGCGACCTCAGTCGGTCGCTGGAAACTTCTGTGGAGGCGGAGCGCCGTCATGCGGGCTCCCCGAGGCCCAGCGCGCGACTGGCGTGCTGGACATGCGTTTCGTCAACGGCGGCGTCGCCCTGCTCGCGCGCCGAGCGCTCGGCCTGATCGCGCAGCCGCTTGGCCGCCGAGATCTGCACCAGCACCGGCTGGCGCGCCACCAGCGCATGCAGCAGCGACTGCGCGCCCTCGTCCCACGGTGTGTGACCGTCATCCGCCACGCCGCGCGCCGGCGTCGCCTCGACGCGGTCCATGTCGGTGGCCAGCGGCAGGATGTGGAACAGCGCATCAAACAGCGCGTTGCACACCTCCTGCACCAGGTAGGTGGCGCCGCTGTAGCCCATGAAAGGCGTGCCGGTGTGGCGGCGGATGATGGCGCCCGGGAACGAGGCCGGGATGAAGGCCGCACGCATGTGGCCCGCACCCACCTCGCTCAGGTACATGCGCTCGTTGTAGCTGCCAAACAGGATCAGCGGCGTCTGTTTGTGCACCAGCTCGCGCACGTTGGCGTTGTCGGTTTTTTCGCCGGGCTTGCGCGCCACCGCAAAGCGGCAGGGCAGGCCCAGCTCGTCTTCCAGAAAGTGGCGCAGCCCGCGGCTGTAGGTTTCGTTGGCTACCACCGCAAAGCTCGCGGTGGAAAAGAAATCCTGCGTGACCGAGCGCCACAGGTCCCACACCGGCTTGAGCGTGGTGTGGCGCTCGCGCTCGATGAAGGGCTCCGGGTCCAGGCCCAGCAGTTCACCCAGCTTGCGCAAGAACGCGGTGGTGCTGTGCAGACCGACGGGCGCCTGCAGGTAGGGGCGGTCCAGCGTCTCGCACAACAGGCGGCCGAACTCGCGGTACATGCAGATGTTCACATCTGCCTCGACCAGGCGCGACACCTCGGCCACGTGGCTGCCCAGCGGGAACACCATGTTGATCTCGGCGCCGATGCCCTGCACCAGGCGGCGGATCTCGGCGAGATCGCTGGCACTGTTGAAGGTGCCGTAGCACGGGCCGATGATGTTCACGCGCGGCTTCTCGCCGGGCTTGCGGTCCTTGGCGGCGGGGCGCTCGGGCACCTTCTTCATGCCGTACTCGGTCCACAGCCAGGCCATCGCGCGGTTGGCGCATTGCCACTGGTCTTCGTCGATCGTGCGCGGCAGGAAACGCAGAAGGTTGGTGCCCTCCGGCGTCACGCCACCACCGATCATTTCGGCGATCGACCCGGTCACCACCACTGCGGGCAGGTCCGGATCGAGCACACCGTGGGCACGCTTCATGGCGCCCTCGGTGCCCTCCCTCCCCAACTGCTCCTCCGCGAGGCCGGTCACCACGATGGGCAACTCGTGCGGCGGGAGCGCGTCGGTGTAATGCAGGACGCTGGTGACCGGCAGGTTCTCGCAACCCACCGGGCCGTCGATGACGACCTGCAATCCCTTGATGGCGGTGAACACGTAGACGGCACCCCAGTAGCCGCCTGCGCGATCGTGGTCGAGGACGAAGTTGAGCTTCGGGTTCACGAGCCCATCTCCTCGGCCTTGCGCTTTTTCGCCTGCTTGTCGGCCAGGCGGCGCACTTCCTTGCGGAATTCGGGGTGAGGCTTCGGTACGTCCTCCCAGACGCCTGCCTCATCGCCCTGTCCCACCGCACCAAAGAAATTCTTCATGGTGTCAAAGCGCGCCTTGTTGGCCATCGCGCCATTGATCACCTGGATCAGCGAACCGGCCCCGGCCACGCCCATCAGCGGGCGCGCAGAGATCAGGTTCGTGAAGTACAGCGCCGGAATGCAGGCCTCCTTGGCCGCCTGCACCACCGGTGTGGTTCCCACCGCCAGCTGCGGTGTGTATTCGTGCACCGCGGCGATGTCCTGCTCGAGCGAGGCGCGGAAATGCACCTGCACGCCCTTGGCGCGCAGCCACTCGGCATCGGCCGCGTTCCACGGCGTGGCCGGGCAGGCGCTGCCCACGTAGCGCAGGTCGGCGCCGCATTCCACTAGCAGGCGGCCCACCAGCAGTTCGGAGCCTTCGTAGCCGCTCAGCGTGATGCGGCCCTGGATCTTTTGCTGCGACAGCACGCCGCGGATGGCTGCCAGCTGCGCATTGCGTGCGGCGTCGATCTTGTCCTGCGCGATGCCGGTGGCGGCACCGATGGCGCCCAGCCACTCGTGCGTGCCGTCCACGCCCACCGGCGCCGAGCCGACGATGGGCCGGCCGGCGGCTTCGAACTCGCGCACGCTGGCGGTGTAGAAGGGATGGATGGCGGCTACGGCGGCGCAATCCAGCGCGGCGTACAGCTCGCGCCATTCGCGCGTGGGCACCGTGGCGCCCACCGCCAGGCCCATGGGCGCCAGCATGTGAGCGATGCCGGGCGGATCGGCCGGGAACATCTCGCCCAGCAGGGTGTTGGTGGGCTTGTCGCTCTTGCCCTGGCGCGGAGCAGCCACCGGGCCAGCCTGTGCCTCGGCGCGTGCGTAGCGCAGCATGGCGCCGGCCAGCACGTCCTTGGCCTCGGCATGGGTGGGCACGCCAAAGCCCGGCACGTCGATGCCGATGATGCGCACGCCGTTGATCTCTTGCGGCAGCAGTTGCAGCGGCACACCGCTGGCGGTGGGCACGCACAGGTTGATGACGACGATCGCATCCAGCTGCGCCGGGTCGGCCTGCGCATGCACCGCGTCGCGGATGTCTTCGAACAGTTTGCCGGTCACCAGCGTTTCGCTGTTGAAGGGCACATAGCCCACGCTGCGGCGTGCGCCGTAGAAGTGGCTGGTGAACGTGAGGCCGTACACGCAGCAGGCCGAGCCGCTGAGGATGGTGGCGGTGCGGCGCATGCGCAGCCCCACGCGCAACGAACCAAAGGCCGGGCACATGCTCTGCGGCTGGTCGTGCGGGCCGGCATCGGCGCGCTTGGGATAGTCGGCCGCGTACTGCGCCAGCACTTCGCTCTTGCCCGCCTGCGCGGCGGCCTCGAGCATCTGGTCCTTGCCCGCATGGCAGCCCAGGCCGTCCACCGAAGGGACGGTGGCGGTTGCCGGCTGGATGGGGATGGTGCGGGCCATGGCGCGTGCTCGTTGGTGTGCTCGTTCGGTGGCGCGATCAGGCGTCGTCGTAGATGACTTCCAGCGTCGGCTTGACCACCGCGTCCTTGCCGGTCATGTCGGCGATGGTGGCGGGCTCGAGCACCACGTTGCGGCCCACCGTGTCGGATGAGAACAGCGCCAGCAGTTCGTCCTGCGTTTGCGGCTTGGGCCGGCGCGGCGGCGCCTCGGCCACGTTGGTGGCGAGTTCGGCAAACAGCGGGCCCCACTGGCCGTCGGGCTTGCCGATGATTTCGTAGGACGCGCTCTTGCGGCGGATGTCTTCGTGCGCGGGGATGGCGGCCAGCACCGGTATGCCGGCGTTGTCCGCAAAGGCCTGCGCCTGGCCGGTGCCATCGTCCTTGTTGATGACCATGCCGGCCACGCCGACGTTGCCACCCAGCTTGCGGAAGTACTCGACCGCGCTGCACACGTTGTTGGCCACGTACAGGCTTTGCAGGTCGTTGGAGCCGACCACGATCACCTTCTGGCACATGTCGCGTGCGATCGGCAGGCCAAAGCCGCCGCAGACCACGTCGCCCAGGAAATCGAGCAGCACGTAGTCGAAGCCCCAGTCGTGGAAGCCGAGCTTCTCGAGCGTCTCGAAGCCGTGGATGATGCCGCGCCCGCCGCAGCCGCGGCCCACCTCGGGGCCGCCGAGCTCCATCGCAAACACGCCGTCGCGCTTGAAGCACACATCGCCGATGGTGACGGGCTCGCCAGCCAGCTTTTTCTTGCTGCTGGTTTCGATGATGGTGGGCGTGGCCTTGCCGCCGAAGAGCAGCGATGTGGTGTCGCTCTTGGGGTCGCAGCCGATCAGCAGCACCTTCTTGCCCTGCTGGGCCATCATGTAGCTGAGGTTGGCCAGCGTGAAACTCTTGCCGATGCCGCCCTTGCCGTAGATCGCGATGATCTGCGTCTCTTTGGGCGTGTCCCCGGTGTGCACCGGGTCGGGCTCTTGCGCGGCCTCGCGGCGCAGCGCGTCAACGAACTGGATCGGGTGGACCGAGCCTTGGGGTGTGTCCATGTCAGTGTCTCCAGTCCAAAACCATCTTGAGGCAGTGCGGATCGCCAAAGGCGACTTCGTAGGCCTGGCGTGCCCGACCGGGCGACTCCATGCCGGTGATCAGGCCGTCCAGCGACAGGCGGCCCTGCTCGACCAGCTCGATCACGGCCAGCAGGTCGGGGCGCTTCCATTCGGCAGCGACGCGGATGCGGGCCTCGCGCATGAAGGCCGGCGCGTAGGTGAACGACAGGTCGTGGGTGTAGAAGCCGGCCAGCACCACCTCGCCGCCCGACTGCAGGCGCGGGATCACGCGGTTGAGCACGCCGGCGTCACCGCTCACGTCGTAAATGGCGCGGTAGTCCTTGCGGGCGTCTTCATCGGGGTGCACGACGCTGTAGCCATGGGCACCTTCGCGTCGCGCATGGCTGGTCTCCCATACCGTGGGCGCGGGCAGGCCGGCGGCCACCGTCAGGCGCGCCAGCAGGCGGCCCATCACGCCGTGGCCGATGATCAGGTCCGGCGGGGTGGCCGGGTCTTGCCGACCGCCGAGCGCCACCGTGTGGTATGCGGTGGCGGCCAGTGCCAGCAGCACGGCGCGCTCGCCCCAGGCGGCGTCCACGCGGGCCACGCGCGAGGCGGGGGCCAGCAAGCGCGAGCCGGCGCCACCAAACAGGTTGTGCACGCCCTCAAAGCTGTAGGAGCCGGGAACGAACACCGATTCGCCTTCGCGGATGGGGCTGGACGCCGGCGCCCGCACCACTCGGCCGACCGTCTCGTAGCCGGGCACCAGCGGGTAGCCCATGCCCGGGAAGGGCGGCATGCTGCCGTCCCACAGCAGGCGCTCGGTGCCGGTGCTGATGCCGCTGAAGTCCACCTCGATCTCCAGGTCATCGGGAGCCGGTGTGCGCAGCGCGACGGACTGCACCGACAGCTGGCACGGGGCCTGGAACACGATGGCGGAGGCTTGCATGGATGTATTCTTGACCTGACATTAACTAGTGTCAATGTTAAGTGACAGTTTTGAGTGTTATTTAGGGTTTACCCTTGGCTTGAGCCGTGTGGTCGTGGTTTTTGCGCCCCACCAACAAGCGCGCGTGCATGGCCAGGGGGTTGCGCAGCACCTGGATGGCGTCGAAACCCGCCGCCTGCATCAAGGCAGCGATCTCCACCGGCGTGCGCAGGCGCCCCTCGCCCATCGCCAGCAAGTAGAAGTGGTAGTACGGGTCGCCAATGGCGGGGCGATCGGCCGGTTCGGCCATCGGCTCGGCCACCAGCAGCGTGCCGCCCACGGGCAAGGCGGCGTGGATGGACGCCAGCAGGGCGCGTACCACCTCGTCGGGATGGTCGTGCGCCACCCGCAGCAGCGTGATCAGGTCGGCGCCACGCGGCAGGGCGTCGTGCACGAAGCTGCCGCCATGCAATTGCACCCGGTCGGCCACGCCCAGCGATTGCAGATGCCGGCGCGCCAGGTCCACCACCGGCGGCAGGTCGAACAGCTTGAGCTGAAGGCCCGGCTCGCGCTGGGCCAGCGCGCCGATCCAGCCGCCCTTGCCGCCACCCACATCCAGCACGCAGCGGTGGCGCGAGAAGTCGTAGCTGGCCAGCAGTTCCTCGATCACGAAGCGCTGCGAGCTGGCCATCAGGTTCGAGTACTGCGCCACCTTGGCGTCCGACCAGCTGCGCACCGCCGACGCATCGCTGGCGTTGGTGTAGGGCCACAGCGCATGCATGGCCGCATCCGACTGGGCCCGCATCAGGCGCACCGGGTCGGTCATGTCAGCGTACAGCACCGCGTTGTGCTCGACCATGTCGCGCAGGCCGGCGTGGGTGGCCACGGGTGCGCCCAGCGCCCCCAGGCCATAGCGACCGCTGCCGCGCGGCTCGAGCAGCTCCAGCGATACCGCCGAGCGGATCAGGCGCTCCAGCGACGCGGCGGGCACTTGCGCTAGCGCCGCCAGTTCGTCCAGCGTGCGGGGCTGCTGACGCACCGCCTCGAGCAGCTGCAAGCGCACGCAGGCCAGCAGCACCTGCGAGTGCACGAAGCCAGCCATGATGCCGAACAGCCGCTCGGCGCGCCGGCGGGTGAACCAGCGGGTGAGGGGGTTGCCGATGGCCAGGCGGTACAGCTCGGGCTGCGTCAGCCAGCGGTCGATGCGGGCATCCAGCGCGCGGCGCCAGGCCGGGCGGTCGGCGGGCACGGCACGGGAGGCGCCATGCAGGGGCTGGGGCAGGCCGGAGGCGCTCATTGGACTCAATGCGCGGCGTGGTGGGCCGCGGCGTGCGCTGCGGTGCGCAGCAACTGTTCGCGCGCGGCCTGCGGCACCAGCCGCTCGGACTCGTGCAGCACCAGTGCGCGCATCGCACCGCGCGCTGCGCACTCGGGCACCGAGTCCACCGCCTGCTGCATCAGGTCGCGGAAGTAGTCCAGCGCCCCCACCAGGCCCAAGTCGGCCGCGGCGCTGGGGCGGCCGTGGTGCTGGTCTTGCCCCACCGGCTTGCCCAGTTGCGCGGCATCGCCCATCACGTCGCGGATGTCGTCGGCCACCTGGTCAGCCTCGCCCAGGCAATCGCCCAGGCGGCGCCAGCCCTGCGGGTCGGCGCCGGCAGCCAACGCGCCGGCACAGGTGGAGGCCACGAACAGCGCGCCGGTCTTGGCCCGCTGGTAGCGGCCCAGATCGACCCGCGATTCACACTCCCAGGCCTGACCGGCCACGATGCCGTCGGGGGCACCCACGCCGTCGCTCACCACGCCCAGCAAGCTGGCCAGACGCTGCGGGTGGCTTGCACCGGCGCGGGCCAGCACCTGGAAGGCCAACACGATCAGGCCGTCCCCTGCCAGCAGGGCCAGCGGCTCGCCATAGGCCTTGTGCACCGTGGGCCGGCCGCGGCGCAGGTCGGCGTCGTCGAAGGCCGGCATATCGTCGTGCACCAGCGAGGCGCAGTGCAGCAGTTCGATGGCCACGGCGGCGGCGTCGGTGAGCTCGGGGGCGTCATCGCCACAGGCGCGGGCGACGGCCACACACAATTGCGGCCGGATGCGGGCGCCGCCCGGAAACACCGAATGGCGCATGGCGGCCAGCAGCCGCGGCGGGGCCGACTCGGTCAGCAGGGGCGCGAAATGGCGCTCCAGTGCCTGCTCGATGCGTTGCTGCATGGTCGGTTCCCTGTGGATGGGTTGGGTTGCCGCCCGGGCCCGCAGAAGTCACGGGACCTTGACGGTTTGACGTGTCAATCTAACATGACATAACTTCTTGTCAACTCTGGGCGAGCTCGATCGGGCGTTTGTGTAAATGAAAAACGCATGCTATAAGTGTCAATTCTTATTGACACTTGGAGAAGTTGCGGTTGGACACGCATGCCAAACCGTCGATCGACCGCAGGCTGTCGCTGCACGGTGTGGGCTGTGAGCGCAGTGGCCGCCGCCTGTTCGAGCATCTGAGCCTGAGCCTCGGGCCCGGACAGATGCTGCGGGTGCGCGGAGCCAACGGCGCCGGCAAGACCACCCTGCTGCGCGTGCTGTGCGGTCTGCAGCCGGCAGCGCAGGGCAGCGTGCACTGGTGCGGCCTGCCGATCGCCGCCCAGCGCGATGACTTTGCCGCGTCCATCGCCTACCTGGGCCATGCGGTGGCGATGAGCGACGAGCTCAGTGCCGAGGAGAACCTGCAGTACGCGCTGGCCTGCACCGGCGAACCGGCCGGCCTGCCCCGCATCCGCGAGGCGCTGCATGGCGCCGGGCTGACCGGGCACGAGCGGCGCCCGCTCAAGCGGCTGTCGCAGGGGCAGCGCCGACGCTGCGCCCTGGCGCGGCTGGCCCTGAGCCAGCGTCGGCCACTGTGGGTGCTGGACGAGCCGTTCGCCGCGCTGGATACCGACGCCGCGCAGTGGGTGGAGACCCTGCTGCGCGATCACCTGCGCCGCGACGGGCTGCTGGTGCTGACGAGCCACCAGGCCCTGTCGCTGGACGCCGAGCCGCATCTGGCGGTGGATCTGTAAGAGGCAACGCATGGCCGGCGCCCTCACCCATCCCATGAAGCCGCTGCCGGCAGCGCCGTCGATCACCCACACCGCCAACACCGGCAGCTGGCTGGCCGCCGCCTGGGCCATCGCCCGACGCGACTTGCGCATCGCCCGCCGCCGGCGCATCGACACACTGGCCGCACTGGTGTTCTTTGTGCTCGTGGCCAGCCTGTTCCCGCTGGGCGTGGGCGCCGACACCGCCTTGCTGCGCACCCTGGCCGCCGGCGTGGCGTGGGTGTCGGCCCTGCTGGCCGCGCTGCTGTCCATGCCCCGCCTGTTCGGTGACGACCACGCCGACGGCACGCTCGAGCAGTGGCTGCTGTCGCCGCTGCCGCTGTGGCTGGTGGTGCTGGCCAAGGTGGCGGCGCACTGGCTGAGCTCGGGCCTGCTGCTGGTGCTGGCGTCGCCGCTGGTGGCTCTGCAGTACGGCCTGTCTGCGCCCGCCGCCGGGGTGCTCGTGCTGTCGCTGCTGATCGGCACCCCCCTGCTGAGCCTGCTGATGGCGCTGGGCGCCGCACTCACGCTGGGGCTGCGCGGTGCGGCGCTGCTGCTGCCGCTGATCGTGCTCCCGCTGTGCGTGCCGGTGCTGGTGTTCGGCGCGGGCACGGTGGATGCCTTTCATGCCGGCTTAGGCATCACCGCCCATCTGTCGCTGCTGGGCGCCGGCCTGCTGGCCGCGCTGGCGCTGGTGCCCTGGGCGGCCGCACAGTCGCTGCGCATTGCGGTGGAGGGATGACGATGTCCGCGCCTTCACACACCGCATCGCAAGCCGCATCGTCTGTACCAAGCCGTGGCGGCTGGTTCCGGTTTGCCGCGCCCCAGCGCTTTTATCCGCTGGCCGGGCGCCTGCTGCCGTGGTTTGCCGCCGGCGCTGTGGCGCTGGCGCTGATCGGCCTGTACATCGGCTTCGTCGTGGCGCCCACCGACGCGCAGCAGGGCGAGGCCTACCGCATCATCTTCGTGCACGTGCCCGCCGCCTGGATGTCGATGGTGATTTATCTGGCCATGGCCTTCTGGGCGGCCATCGGGCTGATCTACAACGTGCGGCTGGCCTCGATGATGGCGTGCGCGCTGGCACCCACCGGCGCGCTGATGACCTTTCTGGCGCTGTGGACCGGCGCGCTGTGGGGCAAGCCCACCTGGGGCACCTGGTGGGTGTGGGACGCGCGGCTCACCTCGGAGTTGCTGCTGCTGTTCCTGTACATCGGCTTCATGGCGCTGCACGGCGCCATCGAAGACCGCCGCCGCGCCGACCGCGCCGCTGGCGTGCTGGCGCTGGTGGGCGTGGTCAACATTCCCATCATTTATTTCTCGGTGAAGTGGTGGAACACGCTGCACCAGGGCGCCTCGGTCAGCCTGACCACCGCACCCAGCATGGCGGCCACCATGCTGGCGGGCATGCTGGTGATGGCGGTGGCGTTCTGGCTGTACGCCATCTGCGCTGCCTTGCTGCGGGTGCGGGTGCTCATCCTCGAGCGCGAGGCCCACACCGACTGGGCGCGGTCCATCACGGGACGAGGCTGACATGAGCGCATGGATGGACGGGCTCAGGCTCGACGGCTACGGCATCTATGTAGGGGGCTCGGTGCTGATGTGCGCGCTGGTCATGGCGCTGGAGCTGTGGTGGCTGCGCCAGCGCCATCGCGCTGCGCTGGCTGCCGTCGCCCACGAACCCGCTGCGCCGGAAACGCCCGTGCGCGTGCCCACGGTCACGATGGCGAGCCAGCCCCGGAACGGACACAGCCCATGAAGCTGCGCTTGAACCAACGCACGCGCCGCGCCATCGCCGTGGTGGCGGGGCTGTCGGCGCTGGGCGGCGCCAGTGCGCTGGTGCTCAATGCCTTCAGCAGCAACCTGGTGTTCTTTTTCAGCCCCACGCAGGTGATGCAGCAGCAGGCGCCGCAAGGCCGCGCGTTTCGCATCGGCGGGCTGGTGGAACAAGGCAGCGTGGCACGCGAGGCGCAGGGCCTGACGGTGCGCTTTGCGGTCACCGACCTGGCCCAGCGTGTGCCGGTGGTCTACAGCGGCTTGCTGCCTGACTTGTTCCAGGAGGGCAAGGGCGTGGTGGCGCAGGGCCGCCTGGGGCCCGATGGCGTGTTCCGCGCCGAGCAGGTGCTGGCCAAGCACGACGAGAACTACATGCCGCCCGAAGCGGCAGCGGCACTCAAGGCGGCCCAGAAGTGATCGCAGAGCTGGGCCACTTTGCGCTGGCGCTGGCGCTGGCAGTGACGCTGCTGCAGGCGGTGCTGCCGCTGGTGGGCGCACTGCGCTCGCGCGCCCTTGGCAACGCCCACGCGTCGCTGGCACTGATCGCCCTGGCGCGCCCCGCCGCGCGGGTGCAGTGCGCACTGCTGCTGGTGGCCTACGCCGCACTGACCGCCTGCTTTGTCGGCCACGACTTCTCGGTGTCGCTGGTGGCACAGCATTCCAACTCGGCACTGCCCTGGTACTACCGCATCACCGCGGTGTGGGGTAACCACGAGGGCTCGGTGCTGCTGTGGGCGCTGGTGCTCAGCGGCTGGGGCGCGGCGGTGTCGGTGTGGTGCCGTGCGCTGGACGAGCGCACCGTGGCGCAGGTGCTGGCGGTCATGGGCGCCATCGGCACGGGTTTTCTGCTGTTCACGCTGGCGGTGTCCAACCCCTTCCTGCGCACGCTGCCGGCGCCGCCGGACGGGCGCGACCTCAATCCTTTACTGCAGGACCCGGGGATGATCATTCATCCGCCGCTGCTGTACATGGGCTACGTGGGGCTGGCGGTGCCATTTGCGTTTGCGGTGTCGGCGCTGCTGAGCGGGCGGCTGGATGCGGCGTGGGCACGCTGGTCGCGGCCGTGGACCACCCTGGCCTGGTGCTTCCTGACCTGCGGCATCGCGCTCGGCAGCTTCTGGGCGTACTACGAACTGGGCTGGGGCGGCTGGTGGTTCTGGGACCCGGTGGAAAACGCGTCCTTCATGCCCTGGCTGGTGGCGACCGCGCTGATGCATTCGCTGGCCGTCACCGACAAGCGCGGCGCGCTCAAGGGCTGGACGGCACTGCTGGCCATCGTGGCCTTTGCGCTGTCGCTGCTGGGCACCTTCATCGTGCGCTCGGGCGTGCTCACCTCGGTGCATGCCTTTGCCAGCGACCCGGCGCGCGGCGTGTTCATCCTCTTGTTCCTGGCCCTGGTGGTGGGCGCGGCGCTGGCGCTGTACGCCTGGCGCGCCCATGCGGTGGGCCTGGGCGCGCGCTTTGGCGCGGTGTCGCGCGAGTCGCTGCTGCTGGCCAACAACGCACTGCTGCTGGTAGCCACCGGCGCGGTGCTGCTGGGCACGATATACCCGCTGGTGATCGAGGCGCTCAACCTCGGCAAGCTGTCGGTGGGGCCGCCGTACTTCGTGGCGGTGTTCGTGCCGCTGGTGGCGCCCGCGATCTTTTTGATGGGTGTCGGGCCACTGGCGCCGTGGCGCGAGGCCAGCGCCATCGATCTGGCGCGCAGGCTGCGCTGGGCCGCCGGCGTGAGTGTGGCAAGCGCGCTGCTGTCGATGCTAGCGCTGGGCCGGCTCGCGCCCATGGCGGGGTTGGGCGCGCTGCTGGCGGTGTGGGTGGCCTTCACCGCGGTGCAGCAGCTGGTGCAGCGCCTGCGTGAGCATCCCGCGCGCGGCGGCTGGCGCGCGTGGCGTGCGCAGTCGGGCGGCTTCTGGGGCATGCTGGTTGCGCACTTCGGCATCGCGGTGTTCATCGCGGGCGTGACCGCCGTGGGCAGCCTGCAGACCGAGCGCGACCTGCGCATGGCGCCGGGCGAGCACGCCGACGTGGGCGGGCGTCGCTTCGTCTTCGAAGGCGTGCAACGCACGCAGGGGCCCAACTACCTGGCGCTCACCGGCACGGTACGGGTGCTGCGCGATGGCCGCGAGATCGCCGTGTTGCATCCACAACGGCGGCACTACACCTCCACCCGCATGCCCATGACCGAGGTGGCACTGGACCGCGGCCTGTGGCGCGACCTGTACGTGGCACTGGGTGAACCCATCGTGCCCGGCGAGGCCAAGGCGGGCGCCGCGACCACATCCCGCAGCGGCGCAACTGACAGCGCGGGAGACGACACGATCGCCTTCAGCATGCGCATCCACCACAAGCCGCTGGTCAACTGGATCTGGGGCGGCTGCGTGCTGATGGCACTGGGCGGCGTGATCGCCGCACTGGATGCGCGCTACCGACGCAGGCGCCGCATCACCGAAGCTCGGGGCGAACACGATGCACCAGCCATCACCGCGTCGCCCGGCCCATTGGCGCCCGCCGCGTTGACGCTGGCCCGCGCCGGGCTGGACCACGCGGCCGTGCCGCGGCAGCAGAGCACGCCATGAAGCGCGCGCTGATTCCGCTGGCGGTGTTCATCGCACTGGTGGGCTTTTTGGCCGCCGGCCTGAGCGGCAAGCCGCGCGAACTACCCTCGGCCCTGCTGGACCGGCCGGCACCGGCCTTTCGCCTGCCGGTGCTGTCGGCCGACGCTGCGCTGGCATCCACCGCCGTGGCGCACGCCGACCTGCGCGGCCAGGTGTGGATGCTCAATGTGTGGGCATCGTGGTGCGCGGCCTGCCGCGAGGAGCACCCTGCGCTGATGGACTTTGCGCGCCGCGCCGGCGTGCCCATCTACGGCCTGAACTACAAAGACCAGCCCGAAGCCGCCTTGCGCTGGCTGGCGCAGCACGGCGACCCGTACCGACGCTCGCTGCGCGACACCGACGGACGCGTGGGCATCGACTTTGGTGTGTACGGCGTGCCCGAGACCTTCATCATCGACCGCGATGGCGTGGTGCGTTTCAAGCACGTGGGTGCGCTGACGCCCGACATCCTCAATCGCCAGGTGGTGCCGCTGCTCAAGCAGCTGCGGGGATGAGCATGCGTCCGCTGACCACGGCCCTCACTGCGCTGGTGATCGCCTTGAGCGGTGCGGTGCTCTTACCCACTTTTGCGCAGACTGCAGGCGCTGTGCCCAACGTTCCATCGGTGCGGGATGCCGCACCGTCCGTTGCAGACGCCGCCCTTGAGCAGCGGCTGCAGCGCATCGCCGACGAGTTGCGTTGCCTCGTCTGCCAAAACGAAACCATTGCCGCATCGCAGGCTGCCCTGGCGGTAGACCTGCGCGCGCAGATCCGCGAGCAGTTGCGCGCCGGCCGCGACGAGCTGCAGATCCGCGACTACATGGTGTCGCGCTACGGCGACTTCATCCTGTACCGGCCGCCATGGCGCGCCAGCACGATGGCCTTGTGGCTGGGGCCGTTCGTGCTGCTGGCGCTGGCGCTGTGGGTGATGCACTCGCTGCTGCGCGCGAACGCAGCCAGCACATCCTACCCCGCCAAGGCCGCATCCACCGATGGTGTACTGGCAGCCGCCGATGACGAAGCAGCGGCAGAGCAGCGTGGGCTGGCCTTGCTGCAGGCCACGACGCAGCGCGACGCGGGAGCCACGCGATGAACAGCCTGCTGGGATTCAGCGCGCTGGCCGCCTTGCTGACGGCCGGTACCTGGCTGGCGCTGGTGCTGCCGCTGCGGCGCGGTGGCGACACGAGCAGGGGCGCGGGCGGCAACGAGGGTGGCGGCAACGAGGGTGGCGGCAAGGCTGACCGCAGCGCCGTCATCGATGCGCCCTCCGATGGGGTGGCCAGCGATGCCGCGCTGGGCTTGCTGCGCGAGCAGCTGCGCCAGCTCGATGAGGCGCATGCGCACGGACACATCCGCACCGATGACTGGCAACAGGAGCGCAGTGCGCTGGCGCGGCGTGCCGTGGCTGAGGCCAGTACGCATGACGGCGCACACCACGCCGATACCCATGCGACACGACATCCGGGTGCAGCGGCAGCTTGGCCCCCCGTGCCCAAGTCGCTGACCGTGGGCATGGGCATCGCGATGCTGGTGCTGGCCACGGCTGGCTACCTGATGCACGGCCGCCCCGACGCCACGGCGCTCTCGACCGGGCCATGGGGCTCTGACACGCCCAGCGCCAGCATCACGCAGGTGGAGGCGATGGTGCTGGACATGGCGCGCGAGCTGGATGCGCGCGAACGCGCCGGCCAGTCGGGTGCCGAGGACGCAAGCGCCTGGGAGATGCTGGCGCGGGCGCTGGCCTCGTTGCAGCGCTTTGACGAAGCCGACCGCGCCTATAAGCGCGCGATCGAACGGTCGCTGGACCGCAGCGATGCCCCCGCCCGCGACACCGCCCGCATGCTGGCCGATCGCGCCGACGTGCTGCGTGCGGCCGAAGGTGACAGCGCCAGCGACCAGCCGCGCCGGCTGATCGAGCGCGCACTGAAGCTCGACCCGCTGCAGCCCAAGGCACTGGCGCTGGCCGGCCGCATCGCCTACGAGCAGCGCGACCACGCCAGCGCGATCGGGTACTGGCGGCGCGCACAAGGCGTGGCCCCGGCCGGCTCGGACCTTGCGATCGGCCTGGAGCGCGGCATCGCACAAGCGCAGGCGGCCTTGCAGCAGGCGGGCACTTCTGTGGCGCCGCCCTCATCACCCTCGTCATCGCGTCCCTTGCTGGGCGCGCCGCGCCCGGCCCCGGCCGCCGCGGCCACCACCGCGCCGCATGCCGCGGCTGCAGGCGCATCCCCATCCGCATCCGCTGCACCGGTGGTCAGCGGCCAGGTCGAGATTGCCCCCGCGCTGCGCAGTCAGGTACGCCCGAGCGACGTGGTGTTCATCGTGGCGCGCGCCACCGCCAGCGCCATGCCGGCGGGCACCGCCGCGCCGCGCATGCCGGTGGCCATCGTGCAATTGCGCGTGGCCGATCTGCCGGCGCGATTCACCTTGGACGATGCGCAGGCCATGTCGCCCGACCTGCGGCCGTCGCAGTTCAGCGAACTGTCGATCACCGCGCGCGTGGCGCGCTCGGGGCAGGCCCTGCCCAGCGCCGGCGACTGGGTGAGCGATGCGATCGTCGTGCGGCGCGGGCACAGCGCCACACTGCAGATCGCGCGCGTCGTGCCCTGACGTCGTGCCTTGTCGTTGTGCCCTGACGTCGTAACTAAAGCGCCGCGGCAAACCGGTCGCGGATCAGGTCCACCACCGTGCCGGGCCGCTCCTCATGCGCGAGGTGGCCCAACCCCTCCAGCCGCACCAGTTCGATCGGGGTGGAGCCCTGCAGCAGCGCCAGCGCTTTGTCGGACTCGGCCGGCGGCACCGTGGTGTCGCGCGTGCCCACCACCAGCGTGGTGCGCGTGCGCAGGCGCGGCAGGTCGCGCTCGAAGGCATGCAGATCCCAGTTGGCCATCATGCCCAACGCGCCCTGTGCATGGCCGGGGTTGGAGGCCAGGCGCCGGTACAGCGCCATGCCGCTGGCGTCGATGCGCGAACCGGTGTTGTCCATCAGGCGCTGCAGCACCGCGGCATCGCCGGCGCGCCAGGCGAACACGCGCGGCACGAACGGCGTGATCGCCATCAGCCGCGCCACCGGCGAAAACAACTGCCCCGCCACACCGCCCAGCGGCAGGATCGCGCCGTTCAGGCTGACCAGCAGCCGCGGTGCGATGCGACCGTCGATGCACATGCGCATGGCAATCGCCGCGCCCGCCGAGTGACCCACCACCAGGTCGGGCACAAAGCCCAGCGTGCGCAGCAGCGCGGCCAGTGCATCGGCCATGCCGGGCAGCGACAACTGCAGCGAGGTGATGCCATGCGGCGGCAGGCTGGTGAAGGCATGGCCGGGCAGGTCCATGCTGAGCACCTCAAAGCCGATCGCCAGTTGTGGCGCCACATCGCGCCACGAATGGGTGGACGCGCCGGTGCCGTGGATCAGCAGCGCCTTGGGTGCAGGCGATGTGGAGGGTGATGCAGTGGGCGATGCGGCAGACGATGCGGCGGCAGTCGCACCGAAGCGCTGCACATGCCAGCGCAGCCCGGCCGCGTCGACAAAGCGGCTGAGCCCGCAGTGCGGCCAATCGGCACCGTCACGGTCCCAGTGCAGGCGGTCTTCCATGGTGCTGCCGGGCGGGCCGGATTCAGCCACGCCCCGTGGCCAGCCGCACCGCCTGCGACATCGCACGCGCATCGGCATGCGGCAGCGGCAGGTAGGCCGCGCCCATGCCCTGTGCGAGCGCCTGCGCCGACGCCTGCGGTTGCGGCGCGGTGTCCAGCAACAGCGACTTCACGCCCAGCAGGTGCAGTTCGCGCGCCGCCGACAGCGCATCTTCGGCCGCGCGCTCGCGTCCGGGCGAGCCGTCGCGTGCCACGTTGGCACGGCCATCGGTCAGCACCACCAGCACCGCCGAATCCCCGCCGCGCTGCACCGCATGCGCCATCTCGCGCGCCGCGTCCAGTCCGGCGGCCAGCGGCGTACCACCGCCGCCGGGCAAGCCGGCAAGGCTGCGCTTGGCACGCGCCAGTGACCGCGTGGGTGCCAGCAGCACCTCGGCCTGCTTGCCGCGAAAGGCCAGCACGGCCACCTTGTCGCGGCGCACATAGCAGTCGGCCAGCAGCAGTTCCACCGCACCCTTGGCTTCGGCCAGGCGATGCAGTGCTGCCGAGCCCGACGCATCGACCAGAAAGATGGCGGTGGTGCCGGTGTGCTGCCGGTAGCGGCGCACATGGAAATCATCGCGGCGCACATGGATGCGGCGGGGCGTGGAGGGATCGCTGGTCTGCGCGCGGATGCGCTGCCACGGGGCGGCGGCGCGCAAGGTGTCCAGCACATGCAGGCGGGCACCGCCGCACGGCTCGCCGCGGCGCGATCCCACCGGCCGTCCGCGCATCAGGCTTTTTTGCTGGGCGCCGGCACGCCCGCCGCTGTGCGTGCGGCTGCGTTGCGCCTGCCCCATCTGCAGCAGCTTCAGCAGGCCATCGGGGATGGCAGCCTGTGCCGCCTCCAGCACTTGATCGGCCAACTCCTGCACCTGCTGTTGGTTGAGCGGCTCTTCAGAGGCGTCATCCGGCGGATCACTTTGCGGTGGCTCGGGTGGCCGCTGCGCCTCGGCTGGCGGCTCGGGCGTGTCCGTGTCTGAATCCGCGGGCGGCTCAGCCTGCGGCAGCCGGGTGGCGCGCGGCGCCAGCACCAGTCGAGCAGCCAGCGTGACGTCATCGGGGCTGACCACATCGCGACCGTCCAGCGCCGCTGCGGCGCGCGCGGCGCGCAGGGCCAGCAACGGCGCCCGCATCGAGTCCACGCCCAGCGCATGCGCCACCGCGCACAGGCTGTGCAGGCATGCGTCGTCTGCGCGCACGGCGCTCAATTGTTCGCGCAGCAGGGCGATGCGGTCGCCATCGAGGCCGGGCCATTGCGCCAGCTCGATGCAACTGCGCATCGCGTCCATCGGGATGCGAAACGCCACGCGGTCCAGCAGCGCAGGCGGCGCCTGCTCGTCGTCATCGCAGCCCTCGTCCAGCAGCACCAGCGCCACACGCGCATCGTGGCGCTGCGCGATGCCGTCGCGCTGCAAGGCCACCTCGCGGGCGTCCATCACGGCGGCAATGCGCGCGGCGGTGTGCGCACTGGTGCGCTCGGCCATGGCCAGCAGCGCAAAGCCGCCATCGGCCTGCGCCAGCACGCCGGTCTGGGCCACCGGGCGGCCGCATTGCAGGGTGGCGGCAAAGTCCAGCCCGCCGATCAGGGCGGCGTCGCCCAGGTTCAGCGGCACGCGCCGCCAGGGCGAGCCCGCTGGCAACAAGCGCCGCAGCAGGTTCAGCCAGGCGTCGCGTGCGGGGTCGGCCGGGCCGCGCAGCGCCACGCCGCCCAGGCCCAGCGGGTCAATGGCCAGCAGCGCCGCGGCTGCGATGGCATCGGATGCGGGATCAAAAGCGGCGGCGTCTGCTGCCGGGCCCGGCGCAAGGTCCATCGCGGCATGCGCGCTCATGCGGAGGCCTCAGGCCGGCAGATGCTCGGCCAGCATGCGCTCCACGCGAACCGTGGAGCCTGAATCGTCCAGCGGATTGCGGCGCAGGCGGTGGCGCAGGGCCGGTGCGGCGATGCGGCGCAGATGCGGTACGCCCACCGCCTTGGCGCCTTCGAGGGCGGCCAGTGCACGCGCAGCGCGCATCAGCGTCAGGTCACCGCGCAGGCCGTCGGTGCCCAGCGCCATGCACAGTGTGGCCGCGCGCTCGCGCACCGCGTCGGGCACAGCCACCGTTTCGATGGCCTTGCGGGCCTTGACGATCTGTTTGCGGGTGCGCTCGTCCTCGGCGGCCCACTGCGCGGCAAAGGCTTGCGGATCGCGCTCGTACGCATCGCGGCGGCGCACCACCTCCACACGCACCGCCAGATCGTCGGGCGTCTTCACGTCCACCGACAGGCCAAAGCGGTCGAGCAGTTGCGGACGCAGCTCGCCCTCCTCCGGGTTGCCGCTGCCCACCAGCACAAAGCGCGCCGGATGACGGATGGACAGGCCCTCGCGCTCGACCACGTTCTCGCCGCTGGCGGCCACGTCGATCAGCAGATCGACCAGGTGGTCTTCCAGCAGGTTGACTTCGTCGATGTAGAGAAAGCCGCGGTTGGCGCGCGCCAGCAGGCCGGGCTCGAAGGCCTTGACGCCTTGCGACAGGGCACGCTCCAAGTCCAGCGCACCCACCACGCGGTCTTCGGTGGCGCCCAGCGGCAAGTCCACCACCGGCACCGGCACGGTGTGGCTCTTGGCTTTGCCGCCGGTTTTGGCATGGGCTTGCCGCAGCGCGGCGCAGTCTTCGCACAGGCCGCCAGTGCCGGCCGGGTCGCAGCCGTAGAGGCAGCCGGTCACCACCCTGATGGGCGGCAGCAGCGCGGCCAGCGAGCGCACCGCGGTGGACTTGCCGGTGCCACGGTCGCCGAACACCAGCACGCCGCCGATGCTCGGGTCCACCGCCACCGCCAGGATGGCGAGCTTCATCTCGTCCTGGCCGACGATGGCGGAAAAGGGAAAGGGTACGGCCATGCTTGCTGTGGGAACTCGCCACCGGCCGCCGCAAGGCACCCGACGCGAAATGTCAACTTAAATTGACATTCAGTATGTCACAGCGATCCCTGACCAACAAGGGCGCGCCCGCAACAGGCTGTGACCGCCGGCCGGCAGACCTGCCGGGCACGGCCGGCTGTGGCCTGCCTGGCCGCAGCCCAGGTGCGCCGAATCCGGCCGCGACCTATGATGGCGGGTTGCCCTTCGCCGGGCTGTTTTGCTGGCTCCATTTCGTGAATTCCCCCACCGACGGCACCTATCTCGCCCAGGCTTTGGCCGCACCGCGCATCAGCATCCGCGGCGCGCGCACCCACAACCTGAAGAACATCGACCTGGACATCCCGCGCAACCAGCTGGTGGTGATCACCGGGCTGAGCGGTTCGGGCAAGTCGAGCCTGGCCTTTGACACGCTGTACGCCGAGGGCCAGCGCCGCTATGTGGAGAGCCTGAGCGCCTACGCGCGGCAGTTCCTGCAGCTGATGGACAAGCCCGATGTGGACCTGATCGAGGGCCTGAGCCCGGCCATCAGCATCGAGCAAAAGGCCACCAGTCACAACCCGCGATCCACGGTCGGCACCGTCACCGAGATTCACGACTACCTGCGCCTGCTGTTTGCGCGCGCCGGCACGCCGCACTGCCCCGAGCACGAGCTGCCGCTGGCCGCGCAGACCGTGTCGCAGATGGTGGATGCGGTGCTGGCCCTGCCCGAAGACACGCGCCTGATGGTGCTGGCCCCGGTGGCGCGCGAGCGCAAGGGCGAGTTCCACGAGGTATTTGCGCAGATGCAGGCGCAGGGCTATGTGCGCTTTCGCGTCGATGGCCGGCTGGTGGAAGCCGACGAGGTGCCTACGCTGAAGAAGGCTGAGAAGCACGACATCGATGTGGTGATCGACCGCCTCAAGGTACGAGAGAGAGCATCAAGCCCCCACGCGGCTACGCCGCTGCCCCCCGAGGGGGCGCAGCCCTCCCTTGGGAGCGGCCCGGCGTCCGGGCTGAAGCAACGCCTGGCCGAAAGCTTCGAGGCTGCGCTGCGCATCGCCGAGGGCCGCGCGATCGCGCTCGAGATGGACAGCGGCCGCGAGCACCTGTTCAACGCCAAGTTCGCCTGCCCGGTGTGCCACTACAGCATCGCCGAGCTGGAGCCGCGGCTGTTTTCGTTCAACTCGCCGGCGGGCGCCTGCCCCACCTGCGACGGCTTGGGCCACAGCGAATTTTTTGACCCCGAGCGGGTGGTGCCGTTTCCGTCGCTGTCGCTGGCCAGCGGCGCGATCCGCGGCTGGGACCGGCGCAATGCCCACACCTTTGCGCTGATCGAAAGCCTGGCCAAGCATTACGGCTTCGATGTAGACCAGCCGTTCGAGAGCCTGAGCGAGGCGGTGCGCCGCACCATCCTGTTCGGCTCGGGCGACGAGGCCATCCGCTTCAGCTATGTGGCCGATTCGGGCCGGCGCGTGAGCAAGACGCACGTGTTTGAAGGTGTGGTGCCCAATTTGCAGCGGCGCTGGCGCGAGACCGATTCGCCCGTCGTGCGCGAAGACCTGGCGCGCATGCGCACCCTGCAGCCCTGCCCCGACTGCGGCGGCTCGCGCCTGAAGCCCGAGGCACGGCATGTGCGCGTGGGCGACGGCGCGCAGGCGCGCACCATCCACCAAGTCAGCCGCGCCACGCTGCGCGAAAGCCAGGCCTACTTTGAATCGCTGCAACTGCACGGCGCCAAGGCCGGCATTGCCGACAAGGTGGTGCGCGAGATCGGCCTGCGGCTGAAGTTTTTGAACGACGTGGGCCTGAGCTACCTGAGCCTGGAGCGCAGCGCCGAAACGCTGTCGGGTGGTGAGGCGCAGCGCATCCGCCTGGCCAGCCAGATCGGCTCGGGCCTGACCGGCGTGATGTATGTGCT
>JBJTCL010000104.1:0-19025 GCA_046091865.1 Burkholderiaceae bacterium
CGACGCCCAGGGCGACGAAGTCGCGGTACATCTCGCCCCTCCTGCGCTGCGTCAGCGCCGCAAGCGGCTCGCGCTTGTCCAGCGCGCGGCGGATGATCTTGTCGTCGATGTCGGTGATGTTGCGCACGAAGGTCACGCGCCAGCCACTGGCCTTGAGCCAGCGCTGCACCACATCAAAAGCGATGGCCGACCGCGCATGGCCCACATGGCACAGGTCGTACACCGTGATGCCGCACACGTACATGCGCACATGCCCCACTTCGGCCGGAACAAAGGGCTCGGTGCGACGCGAGAGGGTGTTGTGGATCTGCAGGCTCATGCAGCGGGTGGGGGGCGAGTTTGGGCTGTCGCTTCTTGGCTGGTTCGTAGCGCCGCAGACGCAACGGGCTCCGTGCGGAGCCCTTCGAGACAATGTGCCGCAGTATATCGCCGCCATGTCTTCGCGACATCCTCGCAGTGGCGGGCCGGGGGACTCTTCAATGGATCGAGCCTGTTTCGTGCCGCTTCAAGGACGCACCGCCTGGGTGCGGACATGGCTGAAAGCCGCCCCGCTGTCGCTGGCCTTGGGCGCCGGCGTCGCCCATGCCGACGACTATGCCGAGGTCAACCAGTTGCTGCGCACCGGCAAGCTGGCCGAGGCCCTGGCCAAAGCCGAGCAATACCTGGTGAACAAGCCGCGCGATCCGCAGATGCGCTTTCTGCGCGCGGTGGTGCAGGCCGACTCGGGCAAAACCGCCGACGCCATGGCGGGCTTACTCAAGCTGATCGAGGACTACCCCGAGATTCCCGAGCCGTACAACAACCTGGCGGTGCCGTATGCCGGCGAGGGCCAGTACGACAAGGCCCGTGCGGCCCTCGAGATGGCGATTCGCCTCAACCCGAACTACGCCACCGCCCACGAAAACCTGGGCGATGTGTACGCGCGGCTGGCCAGCCAGTCGTATTCGCGATCGCTGCAGCTCGAACCTGCCAACACCGCGCCGTCGGTGAAGCTGCGCATGCTGCGTGACCTGTTCAACGCCAAGCTGCCGGACCGCCCGCCTGCAGCGCCGGCACGCCCTGCGCCCGCCAAATCCGGCGGCAGCCCGACGCCTGCGCGCTGATGGGTGGCAGGCCACCGGCGGTGGCCGCGCTCGCCCCTGGCCGCTGATCGTTGGTTGTTGGCCAGTGCACGATGGCGACCGCAGTGCACCGGCCCCCTGCCGTGCCACCCTCCATCCGCATTCCGTTTCAACCGATCGTTTCGACTTGCCTCCGATGACGCCTTCTCTGCTCCGCCGCACTGCCCTGGTTCTGCCTGCCCTGTCTGCCCTGACGCTTGCCCTGTCTGCCTCCGGCGCTTGGGCCCAAGCCCCTGCGCCCCGCGTCCAGTTGGGCACCAGCCTGGGCGACATCGTCATCGAGCTCGATGCCCCAAAGGCGCCCAAGACGGTGGAGAACTTTCTGCAGTACGTGCGTGACAAGCACTACGACGGCACGGTGTTCCACCGCGTGATCGGCAACTTCATGATCCAGGGCGGCGGCTTCACCGCCGACATGGTGCAAAAAGCAACGCGCGCACCCATCGCGCTCGAGGCTTCCAACGGCCTGAAGAACGACCGCGGCACCATCGCCATGGCACGCACCCGCGACCCCAACTCGGCCACCAGCCAGTTCTTCATCAACGTGGTGGACAACGCCGGCCTGAACGCCCCCAACCCCGACGGCCACGGCTATGCTGTGTTCGGCAAGGTGGTGGCGGGCATGGACGTGGTCGACAAGATCCGCAATGTGCCCACGGGCAACCGCGGCATGCACCAGAACGTGCCGGCCACACCGGTGCTCATCCAGTCGGCCAGGGTGTTGCCCTGAGTCGGCAGCCCTTATTCAGCAGCCCTCTTCCCGCATCACCCCCTTCACTGAAAGACATTCCATGAGCCAGCCCCGCGTCGAACTGCACATTGCCGATCACGGCGTCATCACCCTCGAGCTCGATGCCGACAAGGCACCGAAGTCGGTGGCCAACTTCCTGTCGTATGTGAACAAGGGCCACTACGACGGCACCGTGTTCCACCGCGTCATCAACAACTTCATGATCCAGGGCGGCGGCTTTGCGGTCGGCATGCAGCAACAGCCCACCGACGCCCCGATCGAGAACGAGGCCAATAACGGCCTGAAGAACGACCGCTACACCGTGGCCATGGCGCGCACCCAGGCTCCGCACTCGGCCAGCGCGCAGTTCTTCATCAACGTGGCCGACAACGAGTTCCTCAACCACACCGCGCCCAGCCTGCAGGGCTGGGGCTATGCGGTGTTCGGCAAGGTGGTGGCCGGCACCGAGGTGGTCGACAAGATCAAGGGCGTGCGCACCGGCCGCCGCGGCTTTCATGACGACGTGCCCGAGCAGGATGTCGTCATTGCCAAGGCTGTGGCCCTGTAAGGCCGACGCGGGCCTGACGGCGCACTACCGCTCTGCCTGAACACCGGCTGGCCGCGATGGATGCCGCAACGCTGGTCGCCCCTGCCGACTGGCGGCGCGTCGAGTTCATCTCCGACCTGCACCTGAGCCCGGCGCAACCGGCCACGCTGCTGGCCTGGCAGCACTACCTGCGCAGCACCCGCGCCGAAGCGGTGTTCATCCTTGGCGACCTGTTCGAGGTGTGGGTGGGTGATGACAGTGCCGATGCGTCATCCGACGGTGGCTTTGAGGCCGAATGCACGCGGGCGCTGCGCGAGGCGGCACAAGGCCGTGCGGTGTTCGTGATGCACGGCAACCGCGACTTCCTGATCGGTGCGCACTGGTGCGATGCCTGCGGTGTGCGCCTGCTGCCCGACCCGACGGCACTCGATGCCTTTGGGCACCGCTGGCTGCTGTCGCATGGTGATGCGCTGTGCCTGGAGGATCGCGAGTACCAGGCGTTTCGCACGCAGGTGCGCAGCGCTGCGTGGCAGCACGAGTTCCTGTCGCGCCCGCTGGCGCAGCGGCGGGCCATCGCACGCGGCCTGCGTGACGCCAGCGAAGAACGCAAGCGCAGCGAATCGCTGTGGGCCGATGTGGACACGCAAGCGGCTCGCAACTGGCTGGCCGCCGCGCACAGCCGCACCCTGATCCACGGCCACACCCACCGCCCCGCCGAGCACAGCCTGGGCGACGGCCTGCGCCGCGTGGTGCTGAGCGACTGGGCGCTGGACGACGCGCCGCCTCGCGCCGAGGTGATGGTGCTCAACGCGCAGGGTCTGCATCGCGAGCCGCTGCGGTGATGCGCAGGGCGCTGGGGTTGCGGGCACTGGGGCTCCAAAAGCTCAGTGGCTGGCTGAATGCGCTGAGGAAGGCGCTGCTGCCTGCGCAGATCTCTGAGCGTTGGCAGGTCCGCCTGCCGGCCCTGGTGCGCGGCACCGCGCCCATCCCTGATGCGCTGTGGCACGCCACCCTGCAGCGCCATCCGTTTCTGCACAGCCTGACAGCCGATGAACAGGCCCGCCTGCGCGAACTCAGCGCTGCGTTCCTGTCGATGAAAGAATTCACCGGCGCGGGTGGGCTGGTGGTCACCGACGAGATCGCGCTGGCCGTCACGGTGCAGGCGGTGCGCCCGTTGCTGCATCTGGCGCCGCACACCGGCAAGCGTGTGCTGCAGTGGTACGACGACTTCGTGGGCATCGTGCTGCATCCTGACGCGGTGGTGGCGCCGCGCGAATTCACCGACGAGCACGGCGTGGTGCACCACTACGACGAAGAACTGGCCGGCGAGGCGATGGAAGGCGGGCCGGTGATGCTGAGCTGGCGCGACGTGGCCGACGCCGCCACCGGTGCGGCCGATGGCTACAACCTCGTCATCCACGAGTTCGCGCACAAGATCGACCTGCGCGACGGGCAGCCCGATGGTTGCCCGCCCCTGCCCTCGGCCCGCGCGCGCCGCGCCTGGATCGACACGCTGCACCACGAGTACGAGCGCTTTCGCGAGCAGGTGATCATTGCCGAGCGCTTCAGCGGGCCGCAGCCCTGGCTGGATGCCTACGGTGCATCGGCCATCGACGAGTTCTTTGCGGTGGCCTGCGAGGCCTACTTCGTGCAGCCGCAGCGCCTGCAGGCCGACTGGCCGGCACTGCATGCCCTGCTGGCCGGATTTTTCGACGCGCCGCGGGCGCCCGATCCATCCGGCCCGTGAGAGACGCTCAGATCACACGCCCCGCAGCAGCACCTTGAGTGCGGCCTGCAGGCGCCGCGCGGTGGCGGCATCGTGGGCGGTCGCCAGCACGCGCGCCGCGTCGTCTGCCCAGGTTTCGCGCGGCGACGGGTCGTTGCGGCGGGTGAGCAGCTGCAGTTGCAGCGCACGCCGCGCCTCCAGCGCCTCGGCGGGTGTGGGTACCTCGGCCGCCATCTCCAGCCGCAGCAGCGGTTGCGACGCATCGCCCGCCGGCGAGGCCGATACCGACTGCAGCCAGCGACCGCGCACCGCCGGCGTCACGCCGCGCCCCAGATCCTGATGGGTGGGAAGCTCGTCGCCCTTGCGCTGCTCCCACGCGCTCATCAGCCGCGTGAGCGCCTCGCCATGCGCCTGCGCCGCCAGCTTGCGCAGGGCCAACTGGGCGTGGTCCATCGCATCGCGCTGCGCGCGGAAGGCGGCGTCGCCCAGACGCGGGCCGCGGTCGCCGCCTCGGTCACCCCAACGGTCGCCCGGGCCGCCTGCGCCACCCGAACCGCGACCATCACGGCCGCCCCGCGGATCGCGCCGCCCTTGCGGGCCCGTACCTGCGGGTGAAAACTCCGGGCGCCGGGCGCCGGGTCGGTCGTCGCCACGGCGCGCCACCACCGGTCGGGCCGCGGGCGCAGGCGCGGGTGCGGGGGCCGCCACAGGGGCCGGGGCTGAATCTGAAGCTGAATCCGAGCCTGCATCGGCCGCAGCCGCCGCATCTGCCGATGCTGGTGTCACCGCACTGGCTGCACTGCTCGCTGCCGCAGCGTCAGTGGCTGCAGCGCCCTTGTTCGCATCGGCCGCCGCGCCACCCGACGCCGCCGCATCGCGCGCGCGCAGGGCCTCGTCCAGCGCCTGCATGGCCGCACGGATGCGCGCCGCGTCGCCGCCCTTGCTGGCCTCGTCCAGCGCCCGTGATGCCTCCAGCACGCGGCGGTCGCGATCGCTCATCGAGGCGGCGGCGCGTTCGCGCTCGGCACCCTTGCGCTGGAACGCCTCGTCGATCGGTTTACGAAACGCATCCCACAGCTTTTGCTCGTGCTTGCGCTCCAGCGGCACCGCATGGGCCTCGGCCTGCCAACGCTGCTGCAGCGCCTTGACCGCATCGATGCGCAGCATCGGCGCCTCGCCCAGGGCGCGTGCCTCGTCGATCAGCGCGTGGCGCCGCTCGGTGCTGAGCCTTTGCACCGCCTCCAGCGGCGCGGCCGCCGCCTCGATGGCCGCCTTCCACTGGGGCTGGATTTCGGCAAACGCCTTCTCGCTCAGGTGGCCGGCATTGCGCCAACGCTCGCTGAACTGATGCAGCGCGCGTGCATGCGCCTTCCAGTCCACGCCGGCGCCCGCGGCCGCCGCATCGGCGTTCAGGCCGGCATGTTCCGCCGCCCAGGCGTTCACCTCGTCGATCAGCGCCATGCGTTGCGCACGGTGCGCCGCGGCCTCAGCCTTTACCTGGTCCAGCCACACCTGCACCACCTTGTAGGCGTCGTTGCAGGCGCGGTCAAAGCGCTTCCACAGGGCGTGGTTGGGCGGAGCGGACTGATCGGTCTGCTTCCAGCGCTCGCGCAGGTCACGCAAGGCCTCCTGCATCTTGCGGCCGCCCAGACGCGGACGACGCTCGATCGGCGCGGCTTTGGGGGGTGGCGCTTCGGATGGCGCTTCGGATGGCGCTTCGGTTGCCGCTTCGGAAGGCGCTTCGGGTGGCGTGGCGCCGGATTCGGTGGTGGGCGCGGTGTGCACTTCCGGCGACGCCACTTCTTCCACCGGCGGCGGGCTCACCGCAGCGTCGGCTTGGTCGGCCGCGGCCGCCGAGTCTGCCGTTTCGGCTCCGTCTGTCGTTGCGGCTCCGTCTGCCTTGCCGGCCTTGTCTGCACTGTTGGCTTTGGGCAACCTTGGGCCCTTGGGCGCACGCGGAGCCTTGGGCGTGACCACCTCAAATAGGCCTTCGGCCTGGGCCACCAGTTCCTGGCGGATCTTGTCGGCGCTCCAGCGCTGCCAGCCCTCGAGCTCGGTGGCAGCGGCAATCGCCGCCTGCGCCTGCGCATCCAGCTTGGCATCGATCAGGCGGCCGTGGTTTTTCAGCGCCTGGCGCAGCGCGTTGGCCGCACCGGCACTGGCCTTGCCGTGGCCCTCGGCCACTTCCTTTTCCAGCACCTCCAGCGCGGCACGCACGGCCTGCACCGCCTGGGCGCGCACAGCCGGGTCCACCGCCGGGGCGGCTCGTGCGGGGGCCGCGCCAGAAGAGCCGCCCGCGCCAGCGGATGCCACCGCCTCGCCACGCGCCGCCCGGATTTCGTCAGCCCACACCGGCACGCTGGGCAGTGCCACCGCGGCGTCCGCCGCAGCGGTCTGCGCCTGCGCCAGTGCGGCACCAAAGGCGTCCCATACGGCGTGCAGCTGGGTGCGCGACGCGTCGAGTTGCGGGGCAAATTTCGGGTCGAGGCTGGACCAGTGCGCATCGGCCTGCAACTGGTCGGCCGTGGCCAGCCAGGCCGGCACGTCCATCGCCAGCGCATCACGCGCCGCCGCCGCATCGGCCAGCGGCCGGGTCGACAGCACCTCGATGCGCTGCGCCAGCAGCAAGGCGGCCTCACGCTGCACCTGCAGGCGGTGCTGCAGGTCTTCGATGCCGCGCACCCGGTCGGCCAGTTGGGTCTTCAGCGCGGCCAGCGGTTCGCGCGACAGCGGCGCGCCTGCCTTGGCCGCATCGCGCTGCCAGGCCAGGGCGTCGGCAATGTTCATGCGCGGCTGGACCAGCAGGGCCTGCGCCTTGGCGGCCCAGTCGAGCGCGGCGGCGTCCTGGTCGCGCTGGCGCTTGATCTCTTCCAGCCGCTCGCGGATCGGCTTGGCCGCGCCCTTGTCGCGCGCCGACAGTTCGCGGTGAACCTCGTGCATCAGATCGGGCGGCGGGTCGGTGGCCAGCCAGGCACGCACGCGGGCCGCGCGCTCGGACGAAGTGGCGGCGCCCAGGGCTCCACCGGTCAGGGCATCAAGGGTGGCCGCGTCGCGCGGCGCTGCAGGGTTCGAGTTCACGCGCCGATTGTCGCCGCTTTGCATGGGGCTCCGCGCCATCGGCCCCCCTCGTGGCCAAGCGCATGCGCCCAAAAGAAAACCCGGCAAGTCAGCCGGGAGGCCGCTTGCCGGGTTTGACGGCGGACCGCAGGTCCGTGCCGTCGGGTTGCGAGGACGGGAGGGTCAGGTCCCGTCCTGGCAGGGGGCAAGGGATTGCCCCTCTTGGGCACCGCCCCCGGGCCCGCCCTGCAGGCTGACCGCGGAAACCGGCGCATGCGCGAATCCTCGCGCAGTGTGGTGATCGGCGCAAGCGGCTGGCGTCTTGAGTGATCCATTTATATGGGCGCCCCCTGATCGATAGAAAAGAGGCATGAACTCAGCGCAGTTTCTTGCGTCCATGCAAGCCGGGCGCTGCCAACGCTTGGTAACGTTTGACCGGCATTCGAACGCATCCGCAGGCTAGGCACGCCGCGCCGCCACCCAGGCAGGCCGATGACCACGCCCCACGGAGCCCCAAAACCCCTGCCGATAGACAAACTCTATAGAATAGACAACCTAAACCATATGCTTGACCGGGTATTTTGAAGCCTGGACAATCCGCCCAGCCTCTGGATACCTAGGGAGAACCCGAACCCGCTGCCGAATGGGGCCAGCGCGAGGAGCATCACAAGCGGTGCTCCGGGGGCAACAGGACGTAACGCGTCCAGCCTGCGCCGACCCATCCAAACCAAACGGAATCACGTTGCCTGAGGCCCCCGCCTCGCAGCGTGCGCCGCGTAGAAAGGAGCACCATGACAGCGCTTGGAAGGATCACCCGGGGCCTGCGGACCGTTGCGTCCGATGTGGCCCGGGGCTTTTTCGAGATCACGCACAACGGCTTTGCCGTTCTGGGACTGGCCGTCGTCTTTGCGGTCGTCACCCTCACCGCCCGGCCCGACCTGCGCGTGGCTGGCGAACAGTACCTGATGGGCTGGCTGCAAGACCGCCAGGCCGCCCTGCTGGGCTTTGCGGTCGAACGCGACGCCAGCGAGCGCGCCACGGCCAGCAACCCGGCCGAATTGCCGCGCCAGCAGGCGCAGCTGACCTATTGGCTCAGCCGCAAGTACCGCGTGGCGCCCGAGCCGGTGGCGGCGCTGGTGGCCGAGGCCTACGAAGTCGGCAAGCGCACGCGGCTGGAGCCCACGCTGATCCTGGCGGTGATGGCGGTGGAATCCGGCTTCAATCCGTTTGCCCAAAGCCCCATGGGGGCGCAGGGCCTGATGCAGGTGATGACGGGCGTGCACAGCGACAAGTACGCTGGCTTTGGCGGCAAGCTGGCCGCCTTTGACCCGGTGACCAACCTGCGGGTGGGCGTGAAGGTGCTGCAGGAGTCCATCGCCCGCGCTGGCGGCTCGGTCGAGGGCGGCCTGCGTCACTACGTGGGCGCCGCCAACCTGGACGACGACGGCGGCTACAGCGCCAAGGTGATGGCCGAAATGCAGCGCCTGCAGCAGGTAGTGCAGGGCCAGCAGGTGCCGCTGAACACCGCGCAGCCGGTGCGTGCACCCGCCCCGGCGCCGGCCGGCGACAAGCTGGCCCTCAGCTAAAATCCGGCCGGCACGCGACTGGCGATAGGCCCGCGCCGCCCCCGTGGCGCGTGGGCTGACGTGGACCCTGCAGCCCCGCTGCACCAACCACTGGGGAGCGTGCCACCCGGCCCTCGAGCGCCGCCAAGCGTGGCGGCCTTGGGCATCCGCGGTGCGTCAGCCGTTCGCCTGGGCAGCCCTTGATCCGCTTTCCTGCGTGCAAGGCTCTTGTCACACCGACACCGAAGGACTGCCTCCTCCATGTTCGACCGCAACGTCACCATCGCCCAGACCGACCCCGAGCTCTGGGCCGCCATCCAGGCCGAAAACGCCCGCCAGGAACACCACATCGAGCTGATCGCCAGCGAGAACTACGCCTCGCCGGCGGTGATGCAGGCCCAGGGCACGCAACTCACCAACAAGTACGCCGAGGGCTATCCCGGCAAGCGCTACTACGGCGGCTGCGTACATGTGGACGTGGCCGAACAGCTGGCCATCGAGCGCGTGAAGCAGCTGTACGGCGCCGATGCCGCCAACGTGCAGCCGCATTGCGGCGCATCGGCCAACCAGGCGGTGTTCCTGGCCTTTTTGAAGCCAGGCGACACCATCATGGGCATGAGCCTAGCCGAGGGCGGGCACCTGACGCACGGGATGCCGCTAAACCTGAGCGGCAAATGGTTCAACGTGGTCAGCTACGGCCTGAACGCGCAAGAAGCCATCGACTACGACGCGATGGAGCGGAAGGCGCACGAGTCGCGGCCCAAGCTGATCATTGCCGGCGCATCCGCCTACAGCCTGCACATCGACTTTGCGCGATTTGCCAAGGTGGCGAAGGACGTGGGCGCCGTCTTCATGGTGGACATGGCGCACTATTCGGGCCTGATTGCTGCGGGCGTCTACCCCAACCCGGTGCCGCATGCCGACGTGGTGACTAGCACCACCCACAAGAGCCTGCGCGGCCCCCGCGGCGGCATCATCCTGATGAAGGCCGAGCACGAAAAAGCCATCAACAGCGCGGTGTTTCCCGGCCTGCAGGGCGGCCCGCTGATGCACGTGATTGCGGCCAAGGCGGTGGCCTTCAAGGAGGCACTGCAGCCCGAATTCAAAACCTACCAGCAGCAGGTGGTGAAGAACGCCCAGGTGGTGGCACAGACGCTGACCGAGCGCGGCCTACGCATCGTCAGCGGCGGCACGCAAAGCCATGTGATGCTGGTGGACCTGCGCGCCAAGGGCATCACCGGCAAGGAAGCCGAAGCGGTGCTGGGCCAGGCACACATGACGATCAACAAGAACGCCATCCCGAACGACCCCGAGAAGCCGATGGTGACCAGCGGCATCCGCGTGGGCACTCCAGCCATGACCACGCGCGGCTTCAAGGAAGACGAAGCCCGCGCCACCGCCCACCTGATTGCCGACGTGCTGGACGCGCCGCGCGATGAGGCCAACATCGACGCGGTGCGTGCCAAGGTGAACGCGCTGACCGCGCGGTTTCCGGTGTACCGCTGAAGGCGACTGAAAGCGACTGAAGGCGTTATACGGCGGAACCCCGGGACACCTTGAGGATCTGACCCGCCATGAAGTGCCCCTTTTGCAGCCATCCCGACACGCAGGTGGTGGAGACCCGCGTGGCCGAAGACGGCGACTTTATCCGCCGTCGTCGCCAGTGCGCGGCATGCGAGAAGCGCTTTACCACCTACGAGCGCGCCGAGGTGAGCTACCCCGCCATCGTCAAGAAGGACGGCCGGCGCATCGACTACGACCGCGCCAAGCTGCGCGCGTCGATGAACCTGGCGCTGCGCAAGCGCCCGGTCAGCACCGAGCAGGTGGACGGCGCCATTGTGCGCATCGAGGAAAAGCTGCTGAACCTGGGCCTGCGCGAACTGCCCTCGCAGCGCATCGGCGAGCTAGTGATGCGCGAGCTGAAGAAGCTCGACAAGGTGGCCTATGTGCGCTTTGCCAGCGTATACCGCAGCTTCGAGGACATCGACGAGTTCAAGACGCTGGTGGATGAGGTGAGGCGCTGAGGGGGCGCTCGATTGCGAAAGGCCCACGCGTTTTCCGCAGGGGGCAGGCGGTTTTCGTGAAAGAACAGCACAAGTGCACCGCTTCTTTGCCGCGGAAGCAAGGTGGCGCTCCGTTGGCCACCTTGATCGCAAGCCGAGCGTTGTGAACCTTTTCACGTTCCGCCGTTCAATTGTTGTTTCAAACTGTCACTCTTTAGGGATTGCTCCGACGATCTGGCTGGTAGCCCACATCGGGCCACAACGCCACCAACCTGGAGGGGCAACATGCAATCAGACGCGGACTACAACTCAACGACCCGTCCGTCGTTCACAGCCAAAGATGTACAGCCGGCAACATGCGGCCGTAGCAGGCGGCCACGTCCTGCGTTCCTCGACCGGACGCAAGCTGGCATCTCACTCGTTGAGGCTTCTGTGGCCTGCGCCATTTCTTGCGTTGTTTTGGCAGCAACGCTTCTAAGTTTCACGGACATGTTGCATGCAAAGCA
This sequence comes from Burkholderiaceae bacterium, assembly GCA_046091865.1. GTDB lineage: Bacteria > Pseudomonadota > Gammaproteobacteria > Burkholderiales > Burkholderiaceae_C > JBDLRH01. The sequence goes on from JBJTCL010000104.1 coordinate 11,256, forward strand.
GCTTGAGGGCCTATCGGCGGAACTCACAGGAGACCTGCACCTGGCACGTACCGCCGCTGTCCTGCGCAATGAATCCGTGCGGTTGACGATTGGACAGCTCGCGGATGGCAAGAGTTGCTACGCCGTGCACACGGGCCCGTCGCTCGTATGTGACTGCGGACGTGCGCCAGAGGCGATTTGCGCGGAGGGAGGCGACTTGATAAAGGCGAGCCAGATCGACCATGAACATATCCGTCTGCGCAGCGAATCTGCATCTGTGATGTGGCATCCGATCCGAGGCACCATCACGCCCACCGCAACGTATCGGCTCACCATGCCGGACGGGCGTGGCGTAAACCACGTGGTCAACCTGATGGGCCGAGTCAGGGTATGTTCATCCGGAGTTGCAGTTTCCACGTATCCAGCATGTTGACGGGGCGCTTTATGACGACCCGGCGCTGTCACGGCCGACACAAACACCGCGAAAAGTGCCAAACTTCAACAGTGCCCGAGTCAACAAAAGTCGCAACTTGATACACTTTTCACCCATGAAGCGCCATCGTCTGCTGAACGTGATGGAACCGACGTCCGCATACCCGCTACCGCGCCTTGAGGGGCTTCGGAAACGGTCGTGACTGTGGAAGGGGGCTTCGGAAGTGCCCTTGACGATTCGATGGCGCTGGCAAAGCAGGCCTACGCAATCGCCAATCCCAACCCACGGGTTGGATGCGTGCTTGTCGACGCCCACGACCGCCGCATTGCCGTGGGCCACACCCAACGCGCCGGCGGCCCGCACGCCGAGGTGATGGCCCTGCGCGCGGCGCGCGAGGCGGGGCACGATGTGCGCGGCGCCACCGCCTGGGTGACGCTCGAGCCCTGCTCGCACCACGGCCGCACGCCGCCCTGCTGCGACGCGCTGATCGACGCTGGCATCGCCCGCGTGATGGTGGCCATTGAAGACCCCAACCCATTGGTGGCCGGCCGCGGCATCGCGCGCTTGCGGGCTGCAGGCATTGATGTGCAGGTGGTGGGCGGCGAGTGGGGCCAGGCCTCGCGCGAGCTGAACATCGGCTTTTTCAGCCGCATGGTGCGCGGCCTGCCCTGGGTGCGCCTCAAGGTGGCCGCCAGCCTGGACGGGCGCACCGCGCTGAACGACGGACGCAGCCAGTGGATCACCAGCGAGGCCGCGCGGGTCGACGGCCATGCCTGGCGCGCGCGCGCCTGCGCCATCCTCACCGGCATCGGCACCGTGCTGGACGACGACCCGCGGCTGGACGTTCGCGGCATCGACACGCCGCGCCAGCCCACCCTTGTGGTGGTGGACAGCCGGCTGCAGACGCCGCTGACCGCCCGCCTGTGGGAGCCCCCATCCAGCGGCACGCGCCCCATCTGGATCGCCCACGCGGCGCGCAACGCGCAGGGTGAAGCCGCCTTGCAGGCGCGCGGCGCCACCCTGATCCACCTGCCCGGCCCGGATGACAAGGTAGACCTGCCTGCCCTGATGCGCGAGCTGGCGCGGCGCGAGATCAACGAACTGCATGTAGAGGCCGGCCACAAGCTCAACGGATCGCTGCTGCGCGAGGGCTGCGTGGACGAGCTGCTGCTGTACCTGGCGCCCAAGCTGCTGGGCCCGGGGCGCGACATCGCCGCCCTGCCGCCGCTGCCCGCCACCGCGGCGCTGGACGATGCAACGCAATTGCACTACCACGACGTGCAGCGCGTGGGCGATGACTTGCGTATCGTGGCGCGCTTGCGCGGACGCGACACGTTTTAGCCACGCGTTCTGACCACGCGTTTTGACCCCGTGGTCTGATCGCCCGCGGCGCGTCGGCGGCGGCCCATGGCCGACCTGCGACAATACGCGCCATGTTCACCGGAATCATCACCGGCGTGGGGCGTATCGCCGCCGTCCACGATCTCGGCAGCTCCTTGCAGCACGGCAAACGCCTCACCCTGGAGGCCCCGGCCGGCTATCTGGACGACGTGGGGCTGGGTGACAGCATCGCCATCAACGGCGCCTGCATGACCGTCACCAGCCTTGACCTGCCCGCACACCGCTTCACCATCGACATCTCGGGAGAATCGCTGGACAAGACCGCCGGCCTGTCGCAGCTGGGGCCGGTCAACCTTGAGAAAGCCTTGCGCGCGCACGACCGCCTGGGTGGCCACATCGTGTCGGGCCATGTGGACGGCATCGGGCAGGTGACGCACTTTGCGCAGGTGGGCGAAAGCTGGGAGCTTCGGGTACTGGCACCGCGCGCGCTGGGCAAGTACCTGGCCTACAAGGGCTCGATCACCATCAACGGCGTGAGCCTGACCGTGAACCGCGTCAGCGATGACACGCAGGGCACCGAGGTCAGCATCAACCTGATTCCGCACACCATCGACCACACCGCGCTGGGCAGCCTGGCCGCCGGCAGTGCGGTCAACCTCGAGATCGACCTGATCGCGCGCTATGTGGAGCGCATGCTGTCTGACGGCGCCGCCGCTGGCGCACACCCCGGCACCGGCGCAACGCCCACAACCGCCGCCACTGCACCAAAGGCCACCGCATGAACGCCAAGCACCCTGCCCTGCCAGCCACCACGCTGCAACCGGCCTCCATCTCGCCGGTGCAGGACATCGTGGCCGAATTGCGCGCCGGCCGCATGGTCATCCTGGTGGACGAAGAAGACCGCGAAAACGAAGGCGACCTGGTGCTGTCCGCCGACCATGTCACGCCCGAGGCGATCAACTTCATGGCGCGCTTTGGCCGCGGCCTGATCTGCCTGACGCTGACGCGCGAGCGCTGCGAACGCCTGCGCCTGCCGCCCATGGTGTCGAACAACGGCACCAAGATGGGCACCGCCTTTACCGTGTCGATCGAAGCCGCCGAGGGCGTGACCACCGGCATCAGTGCCGCCGACCGGGCCCGCACGGTGCAGGCCGCTGTGGCTGCGCAGGCCAAGCCCGAAGACCTGGTGCAGCCCGGCCACATCTTTCCGCTGCAGGCGGTGGACGGTGGCGTGCTGATGCGCGCGGGCCATACCGAGGCCGGCTGCGACCTGGCCAGCATGGCCGGCTGCACCCCGGCTGCGGTGATCTGCGAAATCATGAAGGACGACGGCACCATGGCCCGTCTGCCCGACCTGCAGTTGTTCGCCGCCGAGCATGGCCTGAAGATCGGCACCATTGCCGACCTGATCGAGCACCGCAGCCGCCATGAATCGCTGGTGCGTCGCCTGGCCGACCGGCCTCTGCGCACCGCGTACGGTGAGTTCACCGCAGTGGCGTTTCGCGACACCACCGGGCAGGCGCTGCACCTGGCGCTGGTACACGGTCAGTGGTCGGCCAGCGACGAGGTGCCGGTGCGGGTGCACGAACCGATGTCGCTGCTGGACGCGCTCGAGCTGCAGCGTGGCATGCACTCGTGGAGCCTGGACGCCGCGCTGCAGCACATTGCCCAGGCCGGCCGTGGCGTGGTGGTGCTGCTGAACTGTGGCGAAAGCGCCGACCAGTTGCTGGCGCAGTTTGAAGGCACCGCCAAATCCGCGCAGGCGCCGGTGCGCGGCCGCATGGACTTGCGCACCTACGGCATCGGCGCGCAGATCATCCGTGAGTGCGGCGTGCGCCGCATGCAGCTCATGGGCAATCCGCGCCGCATGCCCAGCATGGCGGGCTACGGGCTCGAGGTCACGGGCTACATCACCCGCTGAACCCCATCACTTTTTCTGGACATCCGCATGTTTGCAGCAGACAAGGGCAAGGCCGACCAGCTTGACGGGCGCAAGCTCGTCATCGGCATCGTACAGTCGCGTTTCAACGAGGCCATCACCGATGCCCTCACCCGCGCCTGCACCGACGAACTGGCAGCGCTGGGCGTCGAGGCGCGCCACATCACCCACCTGAAGGTGCCGGGTGCGCTGGAAATTCCGGTGGCGCTGCAGGCACTGGCCGAGCAGGACAAGTTCGATGCGCTGATCGCGCTGGGCTGCATCATCCGCGGCGAGACGTACCACTTTGAGCTGGTGGCCAACGAGTCGGGTGCGGGCGTGACGCGCATCTCGCTGGACTACCAGATCCCGGTGGCCAATGCGATCCTCACCACCGAAGACTTGCCGCAGGCGCTGGCCCGCCAGCAGGACAAGGGCCGCGACGCCGCGCGCGTGGCGGTGGAAATGGCCAACCTGCTGGACAGCCTGTGACCACTGACGCTGTGCCCGATCAACCCGATGTCGCTGGCGACGCAGAGGCGCCACGGGTATCCCGCCCGGTCCCAGCATCCGGTGCATCCACGCGCGGGCGCACCGCCGCCGGCGCACGCAAGGCGTCAGCCAAGTCGGCCCGTTCGCGCGCCCGCGAATTCGCGCTGCAGGGGCTGTATCAGCACATCGTGGGGCGCAACGAAACCGACGCGATCGACGCCTTCACCCGCGACCTGTCGGGCTTCCACAAGGCCGATTCGGTGCACTACGACGCACTGCTGCACGGCTGCGTGCGCGAGGCCGCCGAGGTGGACGCGCTGATCCTGCCGCGGCTGGACCGCACGTTGGCCGAGCTGTCGCCGATCGAGCATGCGGTGATGTGGATCGGCGTGTACGAACTGCGGCACTGCATGGACGTGCCCTGGCGCGTGGTTCTGAACGAATGCATTGAACTGGCCAAGGAGTTCGGCGGCACCGACGGCCACAAATACGTGAACGGCGTGCTCAACGCGCTGGCGCCCGAGCTGCGCGCCGCCGAGGTCGAGGCCGACCGCGCCCGCGGCAAGGGCCGCGCATAAAGCCGGCACGCGGCCACCCTTGCACATGCGCATTGCTGCCCGCGCCGAACGCATCGAGCCCTTCTATGTGATGGAAGTGGCCAAGGCCGCGCAGGCCCTGGCGCGCGAGGTGGCGCACAGCGACCGGCCGATGATCTTTCTGAACATCGGCGAGCCCGACTTCACCGCGCCGCCGCTGGTACAGCAGGCCGCCGAGCGCGCCATCCGCGACGGCGCCACGCAATACACGCAGGCGCTGGGCCTGCCCCCACTGCGCGAGCGCATCAGCGGCTGGTACCGCAGCCACTTTGGCATCGAGGTGCCCGCATCGCGCATCGCCGTCACGGCGGGTGCATCGGCCGCCTTGCAACTGGCCTGCCTGGCGCTGGTGGAAGCGGGCGACGAGATCCTGATGCCCGACCCCAGCTACCCCTGCAACCGGCAGTTCGTCAGTGCGGCCGAAGGCACACCGGTGCTGCTGCCCACCACCGCGGCGCAGCGCTTTCAGCTGAGCACCGACCAGGTGCGCGATGCCTGGGGCCCGCGCACGCGCGGTGTGCTGCTGGCGTCGCCGTCCAACCCCACGGGCACCTCGCTGCATGCCGATGAACTGCGCCGCATCCTGGCGCTGGTGCGCGAGCGCGGCGGCATTGCGCTACTGGACGAGATCTACCTGGGCCTGAGCCACGACGCGGCGTTTGGCCAGAGCGCTCTGGGCCTGGACGATCAGGTCATCAGCATCAACAGCTTCTCGAAGTACTTTCACATGACCGGCTGGCGACTGGGCTGGCTGGTGGTGCCCGAGGCGCTGATGCCCGCCGTCGAACGCCTGGCGCAGAACCTGTTCATCTGCCCCAGCACCGTGTCGCAACTGGCGGCACTGGCCTGCTTTGAACCCGACAGCCTGGCGGAGTTCGAGCGGCGCCGTGCCGAGTTCAAGGCACGGCGCGACTTCTTCATCCCCGCGCTGAACGCCATGGGCCTGACCGTGCCGGTGATGCCCGACGGCGCCTTTTATGCCTGGGCCGATTGCTCGCAGGCCTGCACGCGGCTGGGCATCGCCGACAGCTGGGACTTTGCCTTTGAGGTGATGCGCCGCGCGCACGTGGCCATCACCCCGGGCCGCGACTTTGGCCAGCACGAGATGCACCGCTACGTGCGCTTATCCACCGCCAGCTCGATGGTGCAGCTGCAGCAGGCGGCGCAGCGCTTGCAGCAGATGCTGCAGGGGCACTGAAGCCGCCCCACCGCCGCAGAAGCCGCCCATGAGTTTTCGCTGGCCGGTGCGCGTGTATTGGGAAGACACCGATGCAGGTGGCATCGTGTTCTACGCCAACTACCTGAAGTTCTTTGAGCGGGCGCGCACCGAATGGCTGCGTTCGCTGGGCATCGGCCAGCAGGCGCTGCGCGAGCGCCTCGGCGGCATGTTCGTGGTGTCGTCCACCGAACTACGCTACCTGCTGCCGGCGCGGCTCGATGACGAGCTGACGGTGACCGCTGAACTGAAAGAGCCCGGCCGCGCCTCCATGGTGATTGCGCAGCAGGCCTGGCGCGGCGCGGAACTTCTGTGCGAGGGTACGATCCGCATCGGTTGGGTGGACGCGGCCACGCTGCGCCCGGCACGCATTCCGAACGATATTCTGGAAGTCTTGCGATGAATCACGACATGTCCATCGTGCAGCTGGTGCTGCAGGCCAGCCTGGTGGTGCAGCTGGTGATGCTGCTGCTGCTGGGCGTCTCGGTGGTGAGCTGGGCGGCCATCTTCCGCAAGGTGTTTGCCCTGCGCAAGGTGCGCAGCCTGAACGAAGACTTTGAGCGCGAGTTCTGGTCGGGTACCAGCCTGAACGATTTGTACGCGGCCGCAGCGCAGAACGCGCGCCACGCAGGCCCGATGGAGCGCATCTTTGCCAGCGGCATGCGCGAATTCCAAAAGCTGCGCGAGCGGCGCATCACCGATGCGGGCACGCTGCTGGACGGCGCACGCCGCGCGATGCGCGCGAGCTTTCAGCGCGAAATGGATGTGGTGGAGTCCAACCTGTCGCTGCTGGCCTCGGTGGGTTCGGTGTCGCCCTACGTGGGCCTGTTCGGCACCGTGTGGGGCATCATGCATGCGTTCACCGGGCTGGCCAGCCTGCGGCAGGTGACGCTGGCCACCGTGGCGCCGGGCATTGCCGAGGCACTGGTGGCCACCGCCATCGGCCTGTTTGCGGCGATTCCGGCGGTGGTGGCCTACAACCGCTTTGCGCGCGACATCGACCGAGTGGCCATCCGTCTGGAGACCTTCATCGAAGAGTTTTCCAACATCCTGCAACGCAGCGTCGGCGCACAGCCGGCATCGGGCCGCTGAGATGCCGCAAATGGCCTCGCGCGGCCGCGGCCGGCGCACGATCAACGAGATCAACATGGTCCCGTTCATCGATGTGATGCTGGTGCTGCTGATCATCTTCATGGTGACGGCGCCGCTGATCACGCCCAGCCTGATCGAGCTGCCCAGCGTGGGCAAGGCCGGCAAGCAGTCCGACCAGGTGGTACAGGTGGTGGTGCGCAAGGACGAATCGCTGGAGATCAAGATCAAGGACGAAGCCCGCGCCGTGGCGCTGCCCGACCTGGCCGCGCGCATCAACGCCGCCCAGGGCGACGCCGCGGCCAACACCGCGGTGGTGATCAGCGCCGACCGTAACGTGAAGTACGAGACCGTGGTGAAGGTGATGGACACGCTGCAGCGCGCGGGCATCCAGCGCGTGGGTTTGTCGGTGCAGTTGGCCAACTGATGGGCCAACTGATGAGCAACTGAAGGCGAACTGAGGCTCAACCGCTGACAGCATGACGGCCACCACCGCATCACTGCCCGCTGCCGGCGGCGCCCCGCACGACTTTCTGCCGCCGCAAACCCGGGGCTTTGGCCGTTCGCTGGCGATGGCGCTGCTGGTGCATGCGCTGCTGGTGGGCGCGCTGACCTGGGGCATCGCCTGGAAGCGCGACCCGCAGACGCCGGTGATTGCGGCCGAGCTGTGGTCAGCCGTGCCGGTTACGGCCGCGCCGAAGGAACA
>JBJTCL010000105.1:0-39115 GCA_046091865.1 Burkholderiaceae bacterium
GCCCGGCAGCGTCCGGGCTTTTTTGCGCCTGTGGCGCCGCCGCCTGCAACCCTGTCAGTTCACGCGCCACCTTCAGTCTGTTCGCTAAGTGCTTCATTTCAATGGGTTTTCGGCTGCGAGAAAGCTTCAAAAGCGCGCCTAAGTCCTTGATTTCATTGCAAAAATTCACCGTTTGACATCTTGCGGCGCACGCAATTCCTGCTACAGTGCAAAAAAGTGGAATTTCGTGGGAAATCGTAGGAAAGGCGGATCGTGTTCCAGGGTGCCTCATCGCTGAGCCTTGATGCCAAAGGGCGCCTGTCGGTGCCCACGCGGCATCGCGAGGTGCTGGGCGCCACGGCCCAGGGCGCGCTCACGATCACCAAGCATCCTCACGGCTGCCTGATGGTGTTTCCGCGCCCCGAGTGGGAGCGCTTTCGCGAGCGCATCGCCGCACTGCCGATGTCGGCGCAGTGGTGGAAGCGGGTGTTCCTGGGCAACGCGATGGATGTCGAGATGGACGGTACCGGTCGCGTGCTGGTGTCGCCCGAACTGCGCGAGGCCGCCGGCATCTCCAAGGACGTGATGCTGCTGGGCATGGGCAACCACTTCGAGCTGTGGGACAAGGCCACCTACGAAGCCAAGGAAGCCGAGGCCATGAGCGGCGCCATGCCGGACGTATTCCGGGACTTCTCGTTCTGAAGGCGCACGTGAGCGAATGGCAACACGTCACCGTCCTGTTGAACGAAGCGGTGCAGGCCCTGCTGGGCAACGCGGATGCGATGGGCGAGGAGGCCACCTGGGTGGACGCCACCTTCGGGCGCGGCGGGCACTCGCGGCTGATCCTCTCGCGCATGGCGGCGCAGCACCGGCTGATCGCCTTCGACAAGGACCCGCAGGCAGTGGCCGAGGCGCAGCGCATCACCGATGCGCGCTTATCGATCCGGCACGAGGGCTTTGCGCACTTGGGCGACTTGGGCGCGGGCAGCGCCGCCGGCGTGCTGATGGATCTGGGCGTGAGCTCGCCGCAGATCGACGACCCTGCGCGGGGCTTCTCGTTCCGCTTCGACGGCCCGCTGGACATGCGCATGGACACCACGCGCGGCCAGAGTGCGGCGCAATGGCTGGCCACGGCCGACGTTCGGCAGATCGCGCAGGTGATCCGTGACTACGGGGAAGAGCGGTTTGCTGTTCCGGTTGCAAAAGCGATTGATGCTCGCCGCCAGGCAGGCCAGCCCGTGGCCAGCACCGCCGAGCTCGCACAACTCGTGGCTGGTGCGGTCAAGACCCGCGAGCCGGGCCAGCACCCTGCCACGCGCACCTTTCAGGCTCTTCGGATTCTCGTCAACGCCGAGCTTGAAGAGCTCCAGCAGGCGCTCGACGCCAGCCTGGCCGTCCTGCGCAGCGGAGGAAGGCTTGCCGTGATCAGCTTCCATTCGCTGGAGGACCGCATCGTCAAGCAGTTCATCGCACAGCATTCGCGCGAGGTGTACGACCGCCGCGCGCCGTTTGCGCCGGCGGCCGCGCCGCTGCTGCAGGCCCTGGGGCGATTCCGCCCGTCCGAGGCCGAGGTGGCGGCCAATCCGCGCTCGCGCAGCGCCATCCTGCGCGTGGCGCAGCGCACCGACGCGCCGTGGGCCGCCCCCCAGCGCGCCGCCGGGGGCCGCGCATGATGCGACTGAACATCGTGCTGCTGCTGGCGGTGCTGGCCTCGGCGTTCTGGCTGGTCAATGTGCAGTACCAGTCGCGCCGGCTGGTGACCGAACTGCACCGCGCCGAAGGCGAGGCGCGCCGCATCGAGATCGAGCGCGAGCGCCTGGTGGTGGAAAAGCGGGCGCAGTCCTCGCCGTCGCGGGTGGAGCGCATCGCGCGCGAGCAACTGCAGATGCGCATGCCCACGCCGGCCATCACGCAGTACGTGCGTCAGGGGGCAGCGCCCGCGCCGGCAAACACCGCAGCCGCGCCGGGGGCTCAGCCATGACCCGCTCGGTGCTATCCGCCTCCAGCCCGCTGCTGGCCAGCAAGACGCCGGTGTGGCGCAGCAAGTTCGTGATGGCCGTCATCGCGCTGGGCTTTCTGGCCCTGGTGGGCCGTGCACTGTGGATCCAGGTGATCGGCAATGAGTTCTTCCAGCGTCAGGGCGAGGTGCGCTTTGCCCGCACGCTGGAGCTGCCCGCCAACCGCGGCCGCGTGCTCGACCGCAATGGCCTGCTGCTGGCCACCTCGGTGCCCACGCCCAGCGTGTGGGCCATCCCCGAGGACGTGAACGCCACGCCCGAGCAGATGGCCCGGCTGGCCCGGCTGCTGGAGATGCCGCTGGCCGACCTGAAGAAGCGCCTGGCCGACGAAGAGCGCACCTTCGTGTGGCTCAAGCGGCATGTGGACGATGCGGTGTGGCAGCAGATTGCCGAGATGAAGATCCCCGGCATCTACGAGCGCCGCGAATACAAGCGCAAGTACCCCGAGGGCGAGGCCGCCGCGCATGTGGTGGGCTTCACCAATGTCGAGAACATCGGCCAGGAAGGCGTGGAGCTGTTCTTCGACAAGGAACTCGCAGGCCGCTCCGGTTCGCGCCGCGTCATCAAGGACCGGCTGGGCCGTGTGGTCGAAGACGTGGGCGAGCGCGTGCCGCCGGTGGACGGCCACGACCTGCAGTTGTCCATCGACAGCAAGGTGCAGTTCTTCGCCTGGCAAACGCTGCGCGACGCGGTGGTGGCGCACAAAGCCAAGGCCGGCAGCGCGGTGGTGATCGATGCGGTCACCGGCGAGGTGCTGGCGCTGGCCAACTACCCGAGCTATGTGCCCGACCGGCGCGTCAACCTGACCGGCGCGCAGTTGCGCAACATCGCGATGACCGACGTGTTCGAGCCCGGCTCGACGATGAAGCCCTTCGTGGTGGGCCTGGCGCTGGACAGCAAGCGCGTCAAGCCCGACACGGTGTTCGACACCTCGCCCGGCCGCATCCAGATCACCGGCTCCACGATCTCGGACGCGCACCCCAATGGCGCGCTGACGGTGGAGGGCATCATCCAGAAGTCCAGCAACGTGGGCACGGTGAAGATCGCGATGCAGATCCCGGCCCGGGAGATGTGGGAGGCGTATTCGGCCGCAGGCTTCGGCCAGAAGCCGCAGCTTCAGTTTCCTGGCGCGGCCACCGGCAAGCTGCGTCCCTACAAAACATGGCAGCCGATCGAGCAGGCCACCATGTCCTACGGCTACGGCCTGAACGCCTCGCTGTTCCAGATGACGCGCTCGTACAGCGTGTTCGCGCACGACGGCCAGCTGATCGAGCCCACCATCCTCAAGACCGACCAGCCCGCGCGCGGCGTGCGCGTGTTCTCGCCCGAGACGGCCGCGCACATGCGCCGCATGCTGCAGATGGCGGCGGGCCCCGGCGGTACCGCGCAAAAGGCGCAGACGGTGGGCTACTCGGTGGGCGGCAAGTCGGGTACCGCGCGCAAGCAGGTGGGCAAGAACTACGTCAGCAACAAGTACCGCGCCTGGTTCACCGGCATGGCGCCGATCGAGCAGCCGCGCATCATCGTCGGGGTGATGATCGACGAGCCCAGCAACGGCGTGTTCTACGGCGGTGCGGTGGCCGCGCCGGTGTTCAGCGAGGTGGTGCAGCAGACGCTGCGCCTGATGGGTGTGCAGCCCGACATGGCGGTCAAGCCGCAGGTGGTGGCCACGCAGGTGGAGGAGTCGTTCTGATGAAGGCCCCGCTGGTGCTCCACACCCCGGCGCAGGCGGCGCAGTGGCTGCGCGCACAGGGCGCCACCGCGCTGCGCGCCGACAGCCGGGCCGTGCGCGCCGGCGAGGGCTTCATCGCGTGGCCGGGCGCTGCGCACGACGGTCGCGCCTACGTGGCCCCGGCCCTGGCCCAGGGCGCTGTGGCCTGTCTGGTGGAGGACGAGGGCGCCGATGCCTTCGTGCCCCTGTGGGAGCGCGCTGTATCCTCACCGGCCCCGCGTGTGGCCCGCTATCCGCAGCTCAAGGCGGCCACCGGACCGATCGCTTCGGCCTTCTACGCAGAGCCCTCGCAGCGCATCGATGTGCTGGCGGTCACCGGCACCAACGGCAAGACCTCTACCGCCTGGTGGCTGGCGCAGGCGCTGTCGTCACTGGCACCACCGCGCCGCTGCGGTGTGGTGGGTACGCTGGGCATCGGCGTGCCGCCACAGGTGCAGCACACCGGCCTGACCACCCCCGACCCGGTGCAGTTTCAGCATCACCTGCACGACTTCGCGCAGCAGGGCTTTGTGGCCTGCGCCATCGAGGCCTCGTCCATCGGGCTGGCCGAGCGGCGGCTGGACGGCACGCGCATCCGCGTGGCGGTGTTCACCAATTTCACGCAGGACCATCTGGACTACCACGGCACGATGGACGCCTATTGGAAGGCCAAGGCCATGCTGTTCGACTGGCCTGGCCTGCAGGCGGCCGTGGTCAACCTGGACGACCCCAAGGGCGCCGAACTCGCGCAGCAACTCGCTGTGCGCGAGCTTGATCTGTGGACAGTGAGCGCGACGCAGCATGGCGCGGCGCGTGCGCGGCTGTCGGCGCGTGCCGTGCGCCACGACGGCCAGGGCCTGTGCTTCGAGGTGGTGGAAGACGGCGCGTCTGCCGCACTGGCGGCACAGCCTGTGGCCCTGCGCACCGCGCTGGTGGGCAGCTACAACGTGAACAACCTGCTGGGCGTGATCGGCGCGATGCGTGCGATCGGTGTGCCGCTGGCCGATGCGGTGCAGGCCTGTGCCGCGCTGCTGCCGGTGCCCGGCCGCATGGAGCGCGTGGGCGCTGATGCACAGGCCGGCACGCCGCTGGTGGCCGTCGACTATGCCCATACCCCCGATGCCCTGCGCCATGCGCTGGACGCCCTGCGTCCGCTGGCGCGCGAGCGCGGCGGCGCGCTGTGGTGCGTGTTCGGCTGCGGCGGCGACCGCGACGCCGCCAAGCGTCCGCTGATGGGCGCGGTGGCCGGCCAGCTGGCCGACCGGGTGGTGGTGACCAGCGACAACCCGCGCAGCGAACGCCCCGAGGCCATCATCAGCCAGATCCTGCTGGGCCTGGAGCGCGGCCACAGCGAGCAGGTGCAGGTGGAGTCCGACCGGGCGCAGGCCATCGCCCACACCATCGCGCAGGCGGCCCCCGCCGATGTGGTGCTGGTGGCCGGCAAGGGCCACGAGGCGTTTCAGGAGGTGGCTGGCGACAAGCGCCCCTTCAGCGACCTGGCCCATGCGCAGGCCGCACTGGCCCGAAGGCGCGCATGACGCAGCCCGTGCCTTCGAGCCCCGCCATGGCCACGCTGGCCGAGCTGCAGGCATTGCTTGCAGGCGCCACGCTGCTGGGGCCGGGTGATGTGCCTGTGCAGCGCGTGCATTCAGACACCCGCAGCCTGCAGCCGGGCGATTTGTTTGTGGCCATCAAGGGCGAGCGCTTTGACGCCAACGACTTCATCGCCGATGCGCAGCGCGCCGGTGCAGCCGCGGTACTGGCGCATCGTGGCCGCTTGCCTGCGGGATGTGCCGGCCTCGAGGTGGACGACACCCGCGCCGCGCTCACGCAGCTGGCCACCGCCTGGCGCCGGCGCTGTGCGCCGCCGTTGATCGCCGTCACCGGCAGCAACGGCAAGACCACGGTGACGCAGATGGTCGCGTCCATCCTGCGCGCCTGGCAGGGCGACGCGGCACTGGCCACCCAGGGCAACCTGAACAACGACATCGGCGTGCCGCTGACGGTGCTGCGCCTGCGCGCGTCGCACCGCGTGGCGGTGCTCGAGCTGGGCATGAACCACCCTGGCGAAATCGCGCAGCTGGCCGCGGTGGCGCAGCCCACGGTGGCGCTGGTCAACAACGCGCAGCGCGAACACCAGGAGTTCATGGCCAGCGTGGAAGCGGTGGCGCGCGAGAACGGCGCGGTGCTGCAAGCCCTGCCGGCCGACGGCGTGGCGGTGTTTCCTGCCGCCGATGAGTACACCGCGCTGTGGCAATCGCTGGCCGGCCCGCGCTGCGTGATCGGATTCGGCGAGCGCGCCGGCGACGTGATCTTGCACAGCGCGCAGTGGCAAGGCGACGCCTGGGCCGCGCGCATCGCCACGCCGCACGGCGAGTTCGAGGCCCGCCTGTCGATCGCGGGGCGCCACAACCTGCTCAATGCGCTGGCCGCCACCGCCTGCGCCATTGCCGCCGGTGTGCCGCTGGAGGCGATCGCACGCGGTCTGTCGGCCTTTGCGCCGGTGGCGGGCCGCTCGCGCGCGCTGGCCCTGCAGTGCCGGGGCAAGCCGCTCACGCTGGTGGACGACAGCTACAACGCCAACCCCGATTCGGTGCGCGCGGCCATCGATGTGCTGAGCACGCTGCCCGCGCCGCAACTGCTGGTGCTGGGCGACATGGGCGAGGTGGGCACGCAGGGCCCGCAGTTCTACGCCGAGGTGGGCGCCTACGCGCGCGAACGCGGCATCCCCGCGCTGTTCACCCTGGGCGAGCAGTCGCGCGCGATGCAGGGCCAGCATTTCGATTCGATGGACGCGCTGCAGGCCGCGGTGCTGCAGTCGCTGCCGCAACAGGCCAGCGTGCTGGTGAAAGGGTCGCGCTTCATGAAGATGGAACGCGTGGTGCAGGCCATCACGCAGCATTGCAGTGCCACCGCAGCGGAGGGCCACGCCCATGCTGCCTAGTCTGGCCCTGTGGCTGCAAGGCCTGTCGCCCGAGCTGGGCTTCTTCCGGGTCTTCCAGTACCTGACCTTCCGTGCGGTGATGGCGGCGGTCACCGCCTTGCTGATCGGGCTGGTGGCCGGCCCATGGGTGATCCGCCGGCTCACCTCGCTTAAGATCGGCCAGCCGGTGCGCGAATACGCGATGCAGACGCATCTGGTCAAGAGCGGCACACCCACCATGGGCGGGGTGCTCATCTTGATCGCGATCGCGGTGTCCACGCTGCTGTGGTTCGACTGGAGCAACCGCTTCGTGTGGATCGTGCTGCTGGTCACGCTGGGCTTTGGCGCCATCGGCTGGGTGGACGACTGGCGCAAGGTGGTGCACAAGGACCCAGAGGGCATGCGCTCGCGCGAGAAGTACTTCTGGCAGTCGGTGGTCGGCCTGATCGCGGCGCTGTACCTGGTGTTCAGCATCTCCGAAAGCTCCAACCTCAAGGTGCTGGAACTGTTCCTCACCTGGGTGCGCTCGGGCTTTGACGTCGACCTGCCGCCCAAGGCCGGCCTGCTGGTGCCCTTCTTGAAGGAAATCAGCTACCCGCTGGGCGTGTTCGGCTTCGTGATCCTCACCTACCTGGTGATCGTCGGCTCGAGCAATGCGGTCAACCTGACCGACGGCCTGGATGGCCTGGCCATCATGCCGGTGGTGATGGTGGGTTCGGCGCTGGGCGTGTTTGCCTACGTCACCGGCAACGCGGTGTTCTCGCGCTACCTGTTCCTGCCGTACATCCCCGGCTCGGGCGAGTTGCTGATCTTCTGCGCGGCGATGGCCGGCGCGGGCTTGGCCTTTTTGTGGTTCAACACCCACCCGGCACAGGTGTTCATGGGTGACGTGGGCGCGCTGGCGCTGGGCGGCGCACTCGGCACCATCGCGGTCATCGTGCGCCAGGAGATCGTGCTGGCCATCATGGGCGGCATCTTTGTGGTCGAGGCGCTGTCGGTGATGCTGCAGGTCAGCTACTTCAAGTTCACCAAGCGCAAGTACGGCGAGGGCCGGCGCATCCTCAAGATGGCGCCGCTGCACCATCACTTCGAAAAAAGCGGCTGGAAGGAAACGCAGGTGGTGGTGCGTTTCTGGATCATCACCATGCTGCTGTGCCTGGTGGGCTTGTCCACCCTGAAGCTGCGCTGAGGCCGGAGCCGACATGAAGCAGCTGCAAGGTCAACACGCACTGGTGCTGGGGCTGGGCCATTCGGGCCTGGCGATGGCACGCTGGTGCGCCCGCTGCGGCGCGCAGGTGACGGTGGCCGACACGCGCGAGGCGCCGCCGCAACTGCAGGCGCTGCGCGAGCAGCTGCCCAACGCGCGCTTCGTCAGTGGAGAATTCACGCCCGCGCTGCTGGAGAGCGTGCTGGCGGTGTTCCGCAGCCCGGGCCTGTCGCCGGCCGAGGTGGCGGCCGTGTGGCAGCCCGCACGCGACGCCGGCCTGTGGTGCGCCAGCGAGCTGGGCCTGTTTGCGCAGGCGCTGGCCGACTTGCGCACCGATCAGAACTATGCACCGCAGGTGCTGGCCGTCACCGGCACCAACGGCAAGACCACCGTCACCGCGCTCACCGGTTTGCTGGTGCAGGAGGCGGGCAAGCGCGTGGCAGTAGCCGGCAACATCGGCCCGACGCTGCTGGACACGCTGGCTGCACAGCTCGACGGCGAGTCGCTGCCCGAGGTGTGGGTTATCGAGCTCTCAAGCTTTCAGCTCGACGGCGAGGAAGGCTTCGAGCCCACGGCGGCCACCGTGCTCAACCTCAGCCAGGACCATCTGGACTGGCACGGCAGCATGCAAGCCTATGGTGCAGCCAAGGCGCGCATCTTCGGCCAGCAGGCGTTGATGGTGCTCAACCGCGACGACGCGGCGGTGATGGCGATGCTGCCCGAGCCGGTTCGGCTGAAGGGCGGTAAGTTCGAGCAGCGTGCGCATGTGAGCTTTGGCACCGGGCTGCCGCAGCGCCCGGGTGATTTCGGCATCGAGACGGTCAACGGCATGGCCTGGCTGGTGCGCGCGCTGGAGGCCGACGAAACCGTGCGCCGTCGCCGCGACGAAGACATCGAAATCCATCTGCAGCGCCTGATGCCGGCCGACGCGCTGCGCATCCGCGGCCGCCACAACGCCGCCAATGCGCTGGCGGCGCTGGCCCTGGCCACGGCGATCGGCTGTCCGCTGGCCCCCATGCTGTACGCCCTGCGCGAATACCCCGGCGAGCCGCACCGTGTGGAACCGGTGGGCATCGTGGCCGAGGTGGAGTACTTCGACGACAGCAAGGGCACCAACGTGGGCGCCACCGTGGCGGCGCTGCAGGGCCTGGGTGCCGAGCGCCGCATCGTCATCATCCTGGGGGGCGACGGCAAGGGGCAGGACTTCTCGCCGCTGGCGGGCCCGGTGGCGCGCTTTGCCCGCGCGGTGGTGCTGATCGGCCGCGATGCGCCCATCATCCGCGCCGCCATCGATGCCGCCGGCGTGCCGCTGCACGATGCCTCCGACATGCACGACGCGGTGCGTCGCTGCTCGCAACTGGCGCAGCCCGGCGACGCGGTGCTGATGTCGCCCGCGTGTGCGAGCTTTGACATGTTCGACAACTACCCGCACCGCGCCCGCGTGTTCCGCGCCGCGGTGGGCGAGCTGGCCGATGCCGCCGGCATGGTGCTGGCGCACGGAGGCGCCGCATGAGCGCATCCACCCGCACCCTGGGCGTGCTGTGGAACCGCCGCAAGCGCGAGCCCGACGACCCGGTGCGCTACCTGCGCACGCCGCCGGCGGGCAACGTCAGCGTGGCGGTGGGTGTTGACCGCCCGCTGCTGTGGGTGGTGATCACGCTACTGCTGATCGGCCTGGTGATGGTGTATTCGGCCTCGGTGGCGCTGCCCGACAGCCCCAAGTTCGCGCGCTACAGCCCCACGCACTTCGTGCTGCGCCACGCGCTGGCGATCACGCTGGCCTTTATCGCGGCGCTGGTGGTCTACCAGATCCCGCTGAGCTTCTGGGAGCGCTGGGCGCCCTGGCTGTTCGTGGTGTCCATCCTGCTGCTGGTGATCGTGCTGATTCCCTTCATCGGCAAGGGCGTCAATGGCGCGCGCCGCTGGATTCCGCTGGGCGTGATGAACTTCCAGCCGTCGGAGCTGGCCAAGTTCGCGGTGCTGTTGTACGCGGCCGACTACATGGTGCGCAAGATGGAGGTCAAGGAGAACTTCATCCGCGCGGTGCTGCCGATGGCGGTGGCCGTGGGCGTGGTGGGCGTGCTGCTGCTAGCCGAACCCGACATGGGCGCCTTCATGGTGATCGCGGTGATCGCCATGGGCATCCTGTTTTTGGGTGGCGTGAACGCGCGTATGTTCTTCCTGATCGCCACGGTGCTGCTGGTGGCCTTCGCCATCATGATCCTGATGAGCGAGTGGCGGCGCGAGCGCATCTTTGCCTACCTCGATCCGTGGAGCGAGAAGCATGCGCTGGGCAAGGGCTACCAGCTGTCGCATGCGCTGATCGCCATCGGCCGTGGCGAGGTGTTCGGCGTGGGGCTGGGTGGCAGCGTCGAAAAGCTGCACTGGCTGCCCGAGGCGCACACCGACTTTTTGCTGGCCGTCATCGGCGAGGAGTTCGGCCTGGTGGGCGTGGTCACCGTGATCGGCCTGTTCCTGTGGATGACGCGACGCATCATGCAGATCGGCCGCCAGGCCATCGCGCTGGACCGCGTGTTCCCCGGGCTGGTGGCGCAGGGCGTGGCCATCTGGATCGGTTTTCAGGCCTTCATCAACATGGGCGTGAACCTGGGGGCGCTGCCCACCAAGGGCCTGACCCTGCCGCTGATGAGCTACGGCGGCTCGGCCATCCTGATGAACGTGGTGGCGATTGCGGTGGTGCTGCGGGTGGACGCCGAGAACCGCCGCATGATGCAAGGGGGCCGACCGTGATGGTCCGTTGCGCTCTCGTGATGGCCGGTGGCACCGGCGGTCATATCTTTCCGGGGCTGGCCGTGGCGCAGGCCTTGCGCGACCGCGGCTGGCGCGTGCACTGGCTGGGCGCGCCCGACAGCATGGAAAGCCGCCTGGTGCCCGAGCGCGGCTTCGCGCTGGAGCAGGTGCAGTTCGGCGGCGTGCGCGGCAAGGGGCTGCTGACGCTGGCGCTGCTGCCGATGAAGCTGCTGCGCGCCTTCTGGCAAAGCCTGCAGGTGGTGCGGCGCGTCAAGCCCGATGTGGTGCTGGGCCTGGGCGGCTACATCACCTGTCCGGGCGGGATGATGGGTGTGCTGGCCGGCAAGCCGCTGGTGCTGCACGAGCAGAACTCGGTGGCGGGTTTGGCCAACCGCGTGCTGGCCGAGGTGGCCGACCGCGTGTTCTGTGCCTTCCCGCTGCAGGGGCGCGGCGCGCTTAAGCGGGCGGTGTGCGTGGGCAATCCGCTGCGCGCGGAGTTCCTGCAGCAGGGTGCACCGGCCGAACGCTTTGCCGGTCGCAGCGGCCCGCTCAAGCTGCTGGTGATGGGCGGCAGCCTGGGCGCGCAGGCGCTCAACCAGACGGTGCCGCAGGCGCTGGCGCGTATCCCGGCCGAACACCGCCCGCAGGTGCTGCATCAAAGCGGCGCGCGGCAGATCGATGCGCTGCGCGACCACTACGCCGCGGCCGGTGTGCAGGCCGACCTGGTGCCCTTCATCGACGACACCGCAGCAGCGTGCGCGCAGGCCGACCTGGTGATCTGCCGCGCCGGCGCCAGCACCGTCACCGAGATTGCTGCCGTGGGCGCAGCGGCAGCCTTCGTGCCGTATCCGCATGCGGTGGATGATCACCAGACCGCCAACGCACGCACCCTGACCGACGAGGGAGCCGGCTGGCTGATGCCGCAATCGGCGCTGACACCGCAGGGCCTGGCCGAGTTTGTGCAGTCGCTCACCCGCGACGAACTGCTGCGCCGCGCCGAGCGCGCCTACGCGCTGCGCCGCACCGGCGCCACCGAAGCGATGGTCGCGGCCTGCGAGGAGCTGACGGCATGAAGCACGCGATCCCAAGCTCTTTCGGCGGAGGCGAATGACATGAAACATGCCATTCGCCATATCCACTTCGTCGGCATCGGCGGCTCGGGCATGTCCGGCATTGCCGAGGTGCTGCACAACCTGGGCTATGCGATCAGCGGCTCGGACCTGTCGGACAGCGCCACGCTGCGCCGGCTGGCGTCGCTGGGCATGCGCACCTTTGTGGGCCACGACGCGGCGCATGTGGCCGGGGCCGATGCGGTGGTCACCTCCACCGCGGTACAGGCCGACAACCCCGAGGTGGTGCAGGCCCGCACCCGCAAGATTCCGGTGGTGCCGCGCGCGCTGATGCTGGCCGAGTTGATGCGGCTCAAGCAGGGCATCGCGATCGCCGGCACCCACGGCAAGACGACCACCACCAGCCTCGTGGCCAGCGTGCTGGCCGAGGGCGGGCTGGACCCGACCTTCGTGATCGGCGGGCGCCTGAACAGCGCCGGTGCCAATGCACGGCTGGGGCAGGGCGACTACATCGTGGTCGAGGCCGATGAGTCCGATGCGTCCTTCCTGAACCTGTTGCCGGTGATGGCGGCGGTGACCAACATCGACGCCGACCACATGGAGACCTACGGCCACGACTTCGGCCGGCTCAAGGGCGCGTTCGTGGACTTTCTGCACCGCATGCCCTTTTATGGCACCGCGGTGCTGTGCATCGACGACGCCGCGGTGCGCGAGATCGTGCCGCAGGTGTCGTGCCCGGTCACAAGCTACGGCTTCAGCGAGGACGCGCAGGTGCGTGCGCTGAACGTGCGCGCCGAAGACGGCCGCATGCGCTTCACCGTGCAGCGGCGCAATGGCGTGGTGCTGCCCGACCTGGACGTGACGCTCAACCTGGCGGGCGAGCACAACGTGCGCAATGCGCTGGCGGCGATGGCCATCGCGGTGGAACTGAACGTGCCGGATGCGGCGGTGCTCAAGGCGCTGGCCGAGTTCAAGGGCGTGGGCCGGCGCTTCCAGCGCTATGGCGACGTGGCAGTGCCGGCAGCGCACGGCGGCGGCCGCTTCACCGTGATCGACGACTACGGCCACCATCCGGTGGAGATGGCCGCCACGCTGGCGGCCGCGCGCGGCGCCTTCCCCGGCCGCCGCCTGGTGCTGGCCTTCCAGCCGCACCGCTACACCCGCACCCGTGACTGTTTCGAGGACTTCGTCAAGGTGATCGGCCAGGCCGATGCGGTGCTGCTGTCCGAGGTGTACGCCGCCGGCGAAGAGCCCATCGTTGCCGCCGACGGCCGCTCGCTGGCCCGCGCGGTGCGCGTGGCGGGCAAGGTCGAGCCGGTGTTCGTGGATGCGATCGGCGCGATGCCGCAGACCATCCTGGACGTGGCGCGCGACGGCGACGTGGTGATGTGCATGGGCGCGGGCTCGATCGGTGCGGTGCCCGCGCGCGTGGTGGAACTGGGTGGAGGCCAGGCATGAGCACCAGCGTCATCCTGCACGACGTGGATGTGGCCGCCTTCGGCAAGGTGGCGGTGCTGATGGGTGGCCATTCGGCCGAACGCGAGGTGTCGCTGATGAGCGGCAGCGGCGTGCTCAAGGCGCTGCAGTCGCGCGGCGTGGACGCGCATGCCTTCGACCCGGCCGAGCGCGATCTGGGGGAACTGAAAGAGCGCGGCTTTGCGCGTTGCTTCATCGCGCTGCATGGCCGCTTTGGCGAGGACGGCTCGGTGCAGGGCGCGCTGGAACTGCTGGGCATTCCCTACACCGGCAGCGGCGTGATGGCCTCGGCCATCTGCATGGACAAGGTGATGACCAAGCGGGTGTGGATGGCCGAAGGACTGCCCACGCCGCGCTGGGTGCGGCTGGGCGACGGCGACCTGTCGCCCGAGCGGATGGCCGCAGTGCCGGGCGAACTGGGCCTGCCGCTGATCGTCAAGCCCCCGCGCGAGGGTTCGTCGATCGGCGTGAGCAAGGTGGTGGATGCGCCACAGATGCACCGCGCGGTCGCACTCGCGTCACAATATGACCCCGACGTGCTGTGCGAAGAATTCATCGAAGGCGAGGAGGTCACCTGCCCGGTGATCGGCACAGGTGTCGGTGCCCGCGCCCTGCCGGTGGTGCGCATCGTGGCGCCTGACGGCGCCTACGACTACCAGAACAAGTACGTCACCGACGACGTCAAGTACCTCGTCCCCAGCGGCCTGCCCGAGGCGCAAGAGCGCGAGATCCAGCGCATCGTGGTGGCCGCCTACCGCACCCTGGGCTGCCGTGGTTGGGGCCGCGCCGACCTGATGATCCGCGCGAAGGACCGCAAGCCCTTCCTGCTGGAGATGAACACCTCGCCCGGCATGACCGGGCATTCGCTGGTGCCGATGTCCGCGCGTGCGGCAGGCATCAGCTACGAAGACCTGTGCGTGCAGCTGCTGGACAGCGCTGCGCTCGACCACCCGCCGCAGGGGGCCGCATGAGGCTGGGCGCAGCACACGCGATCAATCTGCCGGCCGACGTGCGCTGGATGAACCGCGCCGCGCTGGCGCTGCTGGGCGTGTTCGGCGTGGCGGTGGCGGCTGCGGGCCTGGGCTGGGCGCTGCGCCATCCGTCCATCGTGCTGTCGGGCATCACCGTCAGCGGCGACGTGACCCACAACAACGCGATCACCCTGCGCGCCAACGTGGCGCCGCGGCTGCGCGGCAACTACTTCACCATGGACCTGGCGCAGGCGCGCGCGGCTTTCGAGTCGGTGCCCTGGGTGCGGCGCGCGGTGGTGCGGCGCGAGTTTCCCAACCGCCTGCGGGTGGAACTGCAGGAGCACCAGCCGGTGGCGCTGTGGGGCCCCGAGGGCGAATCGCGCCTGGTCAACAGCTTTGGCGAGGTGTTCGACGCCAACCTGGGCGATGTCGAAAACGATAACCTGCCCCGGCTGGGCGGCCCGTCGCCGGCCGCCTCGGCCGCCGCGCTTGCGCTGTACCGGCAGATCGTGCCCGTGCTCGCGCGGCTGGACCTGCAGGTCGAGCAGCTGCTGCAGTCCTCGGGCGGCAGCTGGCAGGCCACGCTGGACTCGGGCGCGGTGATAGAGCTTGGCCGCGGCACGAACGAGGAGGTGCTGGCGCGGGTGGATCGCTTTGCGCAGACGACCACCCAGGTGGCAGGCCGCTACGGGCGGCGCGTGGATGCGGTCGAGTCGGTCGACCTGCGCCATCCCAACGGTTATGCGCTGCGCATGCGCGGCGTGAGCACCGTCAGTTCCGCCGACACGGCGCGCGGCCCGGTGCGGCGCTAGGACAGCTTCAAGGGCAGACGCAACATGGCAAAAGAGTACAAGGATCTGGTGGTGGGGCTGGACGTCGGCACCGCCAAGGTGATGACGGTGGTGGCCGAGGTGCTGCCCGGCGGCGAGCTCAAGATCGCCGGCCTGGGTGTGGCGCCCAGCAACGGCTTGAAGCGCGGCGTGGTGGTCAACATCGACGCCACGGTGCAAAGCATCCAGCAGGCCCTGAAAGAGGCCGAGCTGATGGCCGACTGCAAGATCACCCGGGTGCACACCGGCATCACCGGCAGCCACATCCGCGGCCTGAACTCGCAGGGCATGGTGGCGGTGAGGGAAAAGGAAGTGACCGCTGCCGACGTGGCGCGGGTGGTCGAGACGGCGCGTGCGATCAACATCTCCACCGACCAGCGCCTGCTGCTGGTCGAGCCGCAGGAGTTTATGATCGACAACCAGGAGGTCAAGGAGCCGATCGGCATGAGCGGCATCCGCCTGGAGGCCAAGGTGCACATCGTCACCGGCGCGCAGAGCGCGGCCGAGAACATCATCAAGTGCGTGCGCCGCTGCGGCCTGGAGGTTGAGCAGCTCATGCTCAACCCGCTGGCCTCCAGCCTGGCGGTGCTGACCGAAGACGAAAAGGAACTCGGCGTGGCGCTGGTGGACATCGGCGCGGGCACCACCGACGTGGCCATCTTTGCCGGCGGCGCGATCCGCCACACCGCGGTGATCCCGATCGCCGGCGACCTGATCACCAGCGACATTGCGATGGCGCTGCGCACACCCACCCGCGACGCCGAGGACATCAAGGTTGACAGCGGTTGCGCCAAACAGTTGCTGGCCGACCCCGACCAGCAGGTCGAGGTGCCAGGCCTGGGCGACCGCGGCCCGCGCATGCTCAGCCGCCAGGCGCTGGCCGGCGTGATCGAGCCGCGGGTGGAGGAGATCTTTTCGCTGGTGCAGCAGGTGGTGCGCGAGTCGGGCTACGAAGAGGTGCTGTCCTCGGGCGTGGTGCTCACCGGCGGCAGCGCGGTGATGCCCGGCATGGTCGAGCTGGGCGAGGACATCTTCCTCAAGCCGGTGCGTCGCGGCATGCCCAAGTACACCGGCGCGCTGGCCGACATGGTGGCGCAGCCGCGCACCGCCACGGTGATGGGCCTGCTGGAAGAAGCGCGGCTGGCGCGGGTGCGCGGCCTCAAGGCGGCCAGCAAGGGCGGCTCGGTCAAGGGCGCCTTCGGCCGCATCAGGGATTTCTTCGTGGGGAACTTCTGATGTCCTTGCGACGCACCACACGCGGGAGCCTGCCGCGGGCCGGCCCGCCTGCGCACACGCTCGGGTACCCGCTGACCAGGGCGGGCCGGCATCGACGACGATGGCACAGCCCCGACCCGCCGCAGTGAGCAACGGCACGCATCCCAACACAAAACATTCATGGCAACTGCAAGGACAACAGGAGAACAAAGATGGCAATCGAGATGATCGAAGTGGAAGAGTTCCACGCGGGCACCCAGATCAAGGTGATCGGCGTGGGCGGCGGCGGTGGCAATGCGGTGGAGCACATGATCTCGCGCACGGTGCAGGGCGTGGAGTTCATCTGCGCCAACACGGACGCCCAGGCGCTGGCGCGCAGCTCGGCGCACAAGACCATCCAGCTGGGCATCAGCGGCCTGGGCGCGGGCAGCAAGCCCGAGAAGGGCCGCGAGGCCGCCGAAGGCGCGGTCGACGAGATCCGTTCGGCCATCGACGGCGCGCACATGCTGTTCATCACCGCCGGCATGGGCGGCGGCACCGGCACCGGCGCCGCGCCAGTGATCGCACGCGTGGCCCGCGAGATGGGCATCCTGACGGTGGGCGTGGTTACCAAGCCCTTCGACTGGGAAGGCGGCCGTCGCATGACCAATGCCGATTCGGGCCTGACCGAGCTCGAGGCCAATGTCGATTCGCTGATCGTGGTGCTCAACGAGAAGCTGCTCGAGGTGCTGGGCGACGATATCACCCAGGACGAGGCCTTTGCCTACGCCAACGACGTGCTGAAGAACGCGGTGGGTGGCATCGCCGAGATCATCAACGAGTACGGCAATGTGAACGTCGACTTCGAGGACGTGCGCACCGTGATGGGCGAGCCGGGCAAGGCGATGATGGGCACCGCCGTGGCCGCGGGCCCCGACCGTGCGCGGCTGGCGGCCGAGCAGGCGGTGGCCTGTCCGCTGCTGGAGGGCGTGGACCTGTCGGGTGCCAAGGGCGTGCTGGTGCTCGTCACCGCGGCCAAGGGCTCGCTCAAGCTGTCGGAGTCCAAGCTGGCGATGAGCACCATCCGCGAGTTCGCCGCACCCGATGCGCATGTGATCTACGGCGCCGCCTACGACGACACCCTGGGCGACCAGATGCGCGTGACCGTGGTGGCCACCGGCCTGAGCAAGCCCGGCCAGCGCCGCAATGCGCCGCCGGTGATGCAGGTGGTGATGCGCACCGGCACCGACAACGTGCCCTTCGAGGTGCCCACGCTGGGCGCTGGCAACAACACCGGTGTCGCCGGCAGCGGCGTGGCGGGCGGTGCCAACCGCTACGACGATCTGGCCACCCCCAGCGTGTGGCGCAACGCGCGCACCCAGGCGGCGGCCAAGGTCGAGGCGCTGTCATCGGGCGGCATGGACGACTTCGAGATCCCGGCCTTCCTGCGCCGCCAGGCCGACTGATGTCGCGGGGCCGTGCCGGCCGGCACGGCCCTGGCGCATCAGGGCCATCGCAGCCATGTACCGCCGCCCGCGGAGCTGGCTCGTAAAATCAGGCCCATGCTGGCGCAACGCACCCTGAAGACGCTGACCCGTGCGGTCGGCGTGGGGCTGCACAGCGGCCAGCGGGTCGAGCTCACGCTGCGCCCGGCGCAGCCCGACACCGGCATTGTGTTCCGCCGCGTTGATCTGCCGCAGCCGGTGGATATTGCGGTGAACGCCGAGGCCGTGACGGACACGCGGCTGGCGTCCACCATCTCGCGCGGCGACGCCAAGGTGCACACGGTGGAGCACCTGATGTCGGCCTGCTCGGGTCTGGGCATCGACAACCTGTATGTGGACATCACCGCCGAAGAGGTGCCCATCCTCGACGGCTCGTCGGCGTCTTTCGTGTTCCTGCTGCAAAGCGCAGGCATTGCGTTGCAAAACGCGCCCAAGCGCTTTCTGCGGGTGAAAAAGCCGGTGGAAGTGCGCGAAGGCGAGGGCGAGCAGCTCAAGTGGGCGCGGCTCGACCCGCACCACGGCCTGACCTTCCGCTTCGAGATCGACTTTGCGCACCGCGTGGTGGATTCCACCGGCCAGCGGGTTGAGTTCGACCTGGGCTCGGGCAGCTACAGCCGCGACATCGCACGCGCGCGCACCTTCGGCTTCACCAAGGACGTGGAGATGATGCGCGCCCGCGGCCTGGGGCTGGGCGGCGGGCTGGACAACGCCATCGTGATGGACGACTACCGCGTGCTCAACAGCGACGGCCTGCGCTACGACGACGAGTTCGCCAAGCACAAGATCCTGGACGCCATGGGCGACCTGTACATCGCCGGCAAGCCGCTGCTGGCCGCCTACAGCGCCTTCCGCTCGGGCCATGCGCTCAACAACAAGCTGCTGCGCGCGCTGCTGGCCGATGCCGACGCGTACGAGGTGGTGAGCTTCGAGCGCGAGGCCGATGCGCCCCATGGCTTTGCGCAGGTGGCGCGGGCGTGGTGAACGCTCCACGCTGAACCTGCGGTACCGCCATGCTGCTGTTTCGCTGGGCGATCTTCCTCTTGCTGATCGCCTCGGGCGTGATGTTTGCCTTCTACATCGGCACCGGTCAGCAGCGCTGGCGACAATGGGGCCTCATCACCCTCAAGTGGACCATCCTCGCGGCGCTGGGCTTCTTTGCGGTGCTGATCGCCGAACGGGTGCTGTGAACGGCCCCGGACGCGCCGGCTAGCGATTGCGCCCGCGCCGATACATCCCCGAGGTGCCAGGTGCAAGGTCTGCAGCCGCGGCCAGCCGCTGGCGGCCCGGGGCGATGTTGGCATGCGCAATCGCCAAGCCCAGCGCGTCGGCAGCGTCGGTGCCGGGAGCGCGATCCAGCCGCAGCAGGCGCTGCACCATCGCCTGCACCTCGGCCTTGGTGGCCTTGCCGTGGCCGGCGATGGCCTTCTTCATCTGCAGCGCGGTGTATTCGGCCACCGGCAGGTTGCCGGCCACCAGCGCCGTCACGCAGGCGCCGCGCGCCTGCCCCAGCAGCAGCGTCGACTGCGGGTTGACGTTGACGAAGACGATCTCCACCGCCGCGGCCTGCGGCTGGTAGCGCGCGATCACCTCCTGAATGCCGTCGAACAGCAGCTTGAGCCGCCTGGGCAGGTCGCCACGCGCATGCGCGGTGGTCGAGATGGTGCCGCTGGCCACGTACTGCAGCGCCTGGCCCTGCGCGTCGATGACGCCAAAGCCGGTGGTCTGCAGGCCGGGGTCGATGCCGAGGATGCGCATGGGATGGATGCTCGCTCTCGCTGGTGGCCAGGCTCAGGGCAACTGGGCGCTGCCCATGCGCGCCAGGATGGTCTCGCTGCGGCCGGCCAGGTACGACGACTGGGGCAGGCGCTCGAAGAACTTGGGGCGCGGCAGCATCACCGCCAGCCGCGCCGCCTCGTAAGCACTCAGGCGCGATGCGCTCTTGCGAAAGTAGTGCTGCGCCGCCGCCTCGGCACCAAACACGCCCTCGCCCCATTCCACGCTGTTGAGGTAGATCTCCAGGATGCGTTGCTTGCTCAGCAGCGTCTCCAGCGCAAAGGTCAGCACCAGTTCCTGCCCCTTGCGCAGCAGCGTGCGCTCGCCCGACAGCAGCAGGTTCTTGGCCAGTTGCTGCGTGATGGTCGAGCCGCCCACCACCTTGGGCGCGCGGCTGCGGCCGGCCTGGCGTGCGCGGGCTTCGGCCTGCGCCTCGGCCTTGGCGTTCTTCTGCCAGGCCTTCTCGATCGCGTCCCAGTCCACGCCGTCGTGCTGCACGAAGCCGTTGTCCTCGGACGCAATCACTGCGCGCTTGAGGTGATCGGAAATGTGTCCGTAGTCCACCCACTGCTGGCGCCAGCGCAGGCGGTCGCGCTCGGTGGCAATGCGCCAGGCCTCGGAGCGCTGGAACGCGGTGGACTGCGGATCGACCACCGCCATCAGTGCAATGCGTCCCACAAAGAACAGCTGCAGTGCCAGCGCGGCCACCAGCAGCCAGCCCAGCAGGGCCACTAAACGTTTCAGCAGATGCAGGGGTAGATGCATGGGCAGCTGCATGGCGATCGCGCGCATCGGTTCAGCGACGCTGGGTCATCCCAGGTCACATCCGTTTGTCTGTTGCGCCATCCTGAAGATGCGCACGCAGCGCCGCCAGCACCGACGCCGATTCCGGCCGCACGCCGCGCCACAGCGCAAAGGCTTCGGCGGCTTGCTCCACCAGCATGCCCAGGCCATCGCGCGCATGAGCGCCATGCTCGCGCGCCCACTGCATGAAGCCCTGCGCGGCCGGGCCGTACATCATGTCCAGCGCCACCGCACCGGGTTGGAGCACACGGGCCGACACCGGCACGCCCGCACCGGCCAGGCTGCTGGCCGTGCCGTTGATCACCACGTCAAAGCCGCTGCCCGTGGCGTCGAGCGTGCTGGCGGTCAGTTCGACGCCGCGTTGTGCGGCCAGGGCGGCATGCCGCTGCACCAGCGCTTGTGCCTTGTCCACGCTGCGGTTGGCCACCACCACGCGACGCGGCCGGGCGTCGATCAGCGGGCCCAGCACGCCGGCTGAGGCACCGCCTGCGCCCAGCAGCAGCAGGTCGCGCCCGGCCAGGTCGCAGCCACCGTGCACCGTCAGGTCCAGCACCAGGCCGATGCCGTCGGTGTTGTCGGCAAACAGGCCGGCTGCGTCGAAGCGCAGCACGTTGCAGGCGCGCGCCAGGTCCGCCCGCGGCGTGACGGTAGCGGCCAGTGCGGCGGCCTCGAACTTGAAGGGCACGGTGATGTTGCAGCCGCGCCCGCCTGCGGCACGAAAGGCGGCAATGCCCTCGGCCAGCGCGCCGATCGCGATCAGGCGTTTTTCATAGCGCAACGGCTGGCCGGTCTGCTCGGCAAAGCGCGCGTGGATCCACGGCGACTTGCTGTGCTCCACCGGATTGCCCATCACGCAGTACAGGTCCATGGCTTGCATAGGCATCGGTCAGGGCTCGGGCGTCCACGGGCCGCTCAGCGGCTGGACATCTGGGTTTGCAGGGTTTCGTCGCGCAGGAAGCTAAAGCGCGAGATCACCACGATCTCGTCGGCCTGGCGACGCATAGCGTCATTGAAGGGTCCAAAGGGCCCGGCGGTGCGCGCGATGGCCAGGGCCTGGCGGTCGAGCATCGGGTTGCCCGAGCCCTCGAGCAGCTCCGAGCGCAGCAGCGCGCCTTTCACATCCACCGACAGCATCACCGTCAGTTCGCCATACAGCTTGTTGCCCTCGGACTGCGGAAAGTAGCGCGTGCCGCGATCTTCGATGCGGCGGCGCAGGCGGTCGTAATAGATCGCATAGGCCTCTTCGCGGGTGGCGGGGCTCACGTAGCGCCGGCGCGGCCGCTCGCTGTCTTCGCTCAGGCGACGCTCGATCTCGGCGATCTGCTGCATCGCCACGCGGCGCCGTTCTTCGCGCGCCACGCTGTCGGCGGCATCCGACGGCTTGCGCGGATCGGGCGGCGGCAGGTCGGCCAGCTGGCGGTGCAGTTGTGCCAACAGGGCGGTCTGCTGCTGTTGCAGGGCGCGGATGCTGCGCTGCACCTGCTCGTTGCTGTTGCCCTGCGCGGTCAGCTCGGTGGGGGGCAGCGGCGAGATGGCGCGCCCCTTGTCGAGCGAGCCGCCACCGTCGAGGTTAGCCTGTGCAATCGCCCTGGGCTGATCCGGCCGCTCGCTCGAGCGCGAGTTGACCAGGATCACCTCGAGCGGCGTGTCCTGAAAGGCGCGCTTGAAGGCCTCGGGGTTGACAAAGCGCACGCCCAGCACCAGCGCATGCACCGCGACCGACAGGCCGAGCGCCATGTGCAGTGTGCTGATGCGACGGGCGATCATGCCGCGGGTGCTGTGCTTTCGGCGGCGCTGAGGTCCACCGAGATGGTCAGCGGTCCGGCGGCGGCTTCGCTCTCGGCGTCCTCGCTGTCCTCCACCTCGGCCACGGTGCCGGCGTCGTCCAGCCGCTCGATCACGGTGCCGTGTACGTCCAGGGTGATCTCATCCACTTGGCCCAGCCGCACCCGCACCCGCGCGCCGCGCGGCAGGCCGTCGGCGCCCATCACGCCCAGCACCAGCGGCAGCGTGTCGGCACGCACCAGGCCCTCCTTGATCACCGCAGCGCTCAGCTCGGTCAGGCCCGCCTGCTGCAGATGGCGCAGCGTCCAGAAGCGCTCCATGCGGGCCTGGTGCGCGTTGTAGGCGGTGTAGGCGGCATCGAAGGCGCTGATCACCGAGAACAGCACGGCGTCCTTGGGCTTGAAGGGCGCGGCCAGCGCGGCCGTCTGACCGTGGCGCGCGGCCGCGATGATCTGCCACTGGTTGACCAGATCGGTGTAGCGGCGCAGCGGCGAGGTGCTCCACGCGTAGCTCTTCACGCCGATGCCGGCATGCGGCAGCGACTTGGTGCCCATGCGTACCTTCACGCCGGGGGCCAGGCTCGCCTGGCTGCGGTAGATGGCGGGTACGCCCAGTTCGGCCAGCCAGGCGCCCCAGTGGCTGTTGGCCAGGATCATCGCCTCGGCCACGATCAGGTCCAGCGGCGCACCGCGCTGGCGCACGCTGATCTGCACCGTCTCACTGCCGTCGGGCTCGCTGCCCTGCACGCCCAGCAGCCGGAAGTTGTAGTCGGGCCGGTTGAAGGTTTCGGGCTTGCCGCGCACCGCCTCGCGCCGGGCCTTCAGCGCATGCGCCAGGCGATGCAGGAAGGCCAGCGGCGCCTGCCAGCGCGACAGGTCGGCGCCGGTGTCGGCCACCTCGGTCGTGTCGCCCGCAGCGCCCAGCCAGGCCTCGGTGACGATGGCATCGAGCTGGTCGTGCCGCAGGTTGGCAGCGATCGGCACGCACTCCAGCCGCGTGGTCGCCGCGCCCACCTCGAGCGTGGCTTCGTCGATCTGCACATACAGCGACACCGCCGGGCAATCGCGGCCCTCTTGCAGGGTGTAGCGCTGCACCACCTCGTCGGGCAGCATGGTGATCTTGTGCCCGGGCATGTAGACGGTGGACAGCCGCTGGCGGGCCACCGCATCGATCGCATCGCCCGGCACGAGCGCCAGACCCGGCGCCGCAATGTGGATGCCCAGCGTCACCTGGCCGGTGCCCAGGCCTTGCAGCGACAGCGCATCGTCGATCTCGGTGGTCTGCGAATCGTCGATCGAGAATGCCTGCACCGGCGCCAGCGGCAGATCGTCGGTGATCGCTGGCGCCTGCAGTGCCGCAAAGCCGGTGCCCTTGGGAAAGTGCTCGAACAGGAAGCGCTGCCAGTGGAACTGGTACGCCGAGGTGATGGCGCCTGCGCGTTGCAGCAGGTCCAGCGCCGCGGCGCGGGTGCTGCGCGCGGCCTCGACCACCGCCTTGTACTCGGGCGCGTTCTTGTCGGGCTTGAACAGGATGCGAAACAGGTGCTCGCGCACCGGGCCCGGGCACTGGCCCGCGGCCAGTTCGGCCGCCCAGCCGTCGATCTGCGCCTGCACCTGCTTTTTCTTGTCGATGGCCGCCAGCGCCTGCTGCACGATCTCGGCCGGCGCCTTGCGAAAGCGCCCCTTACCGGCGCGGCGAAAGTAGTGCGGCGCCTCGAACAGGCGCAGCAATGCAGCGGCCTGTTGCTCGATGCCCGCCTGCGCGCTGAAGTAATCGCGCGCCAGGTCGGCAAAACCGAACTCGTCCTCGGGTGCGAACTCCCAGGCCAGTTGCAGGTCGATGCCCTCGCTCAGGGTCTGTGCCAAGCGCAGCAGCTCGGCGGGTGCGGGCTTGTCAAAGCGCAGCAGCACGTTGGCGGCCTTCACCTTGACCCGCTTGCCGCTGTCGAGCTCGATCTGGGCCGATGCCTCCGCCTCGCTCATCACCCGCCCGGTGACGAACTTTCCGGCCTCTTCGAACAATGCAAACATGCGCCGGATTGTCCCATGCGCCTGTCACGCGGCAGGGTTCAGGCCTCAGGCCAGCTGCAGGAAGGCCAGCACCTTATCCAGGTGGTCCTCGAAGTCGCTGATGGCGTGATCGCCGCCGTCCAGCAGGCGCAGCGTGGCCTGCGGGTAGCGCGCGCTCATCTCGCGCCAGCTCAGCACCTCGTCGCCCTTGGCGATGAGGGCGTAGTGCGCAGGCTCGGCCGTGCGCAGGGCGTCGCGGCTGCTGTCTTCCAGCGCACGCAGCTCCTGCACATGCGCGTCGGTGAAGATGAAGCGCTGCGCCGGGTCGTGCCAGCCGCTGTGCTCACCCAGGTGGCGCGCCAGGTCGCGGGCAGGGTGCACCGCCGGGTTGAGCAGCACCGCGCGGCAGCCGGTGGCAGCGGCCACACAGGTGGCGTAGAAGCCGCCCAGGGACGAGCCCACCACAGCCATGGCCTCGGTGGGCCAGCCGGCGATGCCGTTGAGCACCAGCGCCATGGCCTCGCGCGGCGAGGGCGGCAGGTGCGGGCACCACCAGTGCACCGCCGGGTGCTGCCGGGCCACGGCAGCGGCCATCCGTCGTGCCTTGGTCGATTGCGGCGACGAACGAAAGCCGTGCAGGTACAGCAAGTGGGTGGTTCGCGGGCCTGACATGGGGGCACAGGATAATCCGCGGAATGTCTGCCGTGTTGTCCAAGCCCTCGCTGGCGCAGCGCCTGCTGCCGCTGGTGCGCGGCTTCGACGTGCCGCTGCTGGTGCTGGTGGGGCTGCTGGCCACCGCCGGCCTGACCATCATGTATTCGTCGGGCTACGACCACGGCAGCCGCTTCGTCGATCATTCGCGCAACATGCTGATCGCCGCCGGCATCCTGCTGCTGGTAGCGCAGCTGCCACCGCAGCGCCTGATGCTGCTGGCCGTGCCCGTCTACACCCTGGGGGTGCTGCTGCTGCTGGGGGTGGAGTTCTTCGGCATCACCCGCAAGGGCGCCACGCGCTGGCTGCATGTGGGCGTCACCGTCATCCAGCCCAGCGAGATCCTGAAGATCGCCATGCCGCTGATGCTGGCCTGGTGGTTCCAGCGGCGCGAAGGCCAGCTGCGGCCGCTGGACTTTGCGGTGGCCGGCCTGCTGCTGGCGGTGCCGGTGGGTCTGATCATGAAGCAGCCCGACCTGGGCACCGCACTGCTGGTGCTGGGCGCGGGGCTGGCGGTGATCTTTTTTGCGGGCTTGAGCTGGAAGCTGGTGATCCCGCCGATTGCACTGGGGCTGGTGGGCATCGTGCTGCTGGTGGTGTTCGAGCCGCAGCTGTGCGCCGAGGGCGTGCGCTGGCCGCTGCTGCATGCCTACCAGCAGACGCGGGTGTGCACCCTGCTCGACCCGATGCGCGATCCGCTGGGCAAGGGCTTTCACATCATCCAGGGCATGATCGCCATCGGCTCGGGCGGTCTGCTGGGCAAGGGCTTCATGCAGGGCACGCAGACGCACCTGGAGTTCATCCCCGAGCGCACCACCGACTTCATCTTTGCCGCCTACTCCGAAGAATTCGGCCTGCTGGGCAACCTGCTGCTGATCGGCTGCTTTCTGGGCCTGGTGTGGCGCGGGCTGATGATCGCCGGCGAGGCCTCCACCCTGTTTGCGCGGCTGCTGGCCGGCGCGGTGAGCCTGATCTTTTTCTTCTACGCCTTCGTCAACATGGGCATGGTCAGCGGCATGCTGCCGGTGGTGGGCGTGCCGCTGCCGTTCATCAGCTACGGCGGCACGGCCATGGTCACCCTGGGCATGGGCCTGGGCATCCTGATGTCGATCGCGCGCTCGCGCCGGCTGGTACAGACATGATGGGGCAAAGATGATGGGGCAGACATGAGTTCCTTGCGCACAGTGGCCATCGTCGGCACCGGCAACATGGGTGGCGGCATGGCGCGCAACCTGATTTCGCGCGGCTGGACGGTGCGCGTGCACGACATCGACCGCGCCAGGGTGGATGCGCTGGCGGCGCTGGGTGCCGTGGCCTGCGCCGACGCGGCCGAGGCGGCGCGCGGTGCGTCGCTGTGCATCGTGTGCGTGGTGGATACGCCGCAGTGCGAGGCGGTGCTGTTTGGCCAGAACGGTATCGTGCAGGCAGCAGGCCAGGGCGGTGCGCGCAGCGTGATGCTGTGCCCCACCATCGCGCCGCAGGACGTGGAAAGTTTTGCCGTGCGCCTGGCGGCGGCGGGCATCGGCACCATCGATGCGCCGATGTCGGGCGGGCCGCAGCGCGCAGCTGAGGGCAGCATGAGCCTGATGGTGGCCTGCCCCCAGGCCTTGTTCGCCGAACACGAGCCGGTGATCCGCGACCTGTCCAGCCAGGTGTTTCGCATCAGCGAGCGGCCGGGCGACGGCGCGCGCACCAAGCTGGTCAACAACCTGCTGGCGGGCATCAACCTGGTGGGTGCGGCCGAGGCGCTGGCGCTGGCGCAGCGGCTGGGTCTGGACGCTGCCGCCACGCTGGATGTGATTGAACGCTCCAGCGGGCAAAGCTGGATCGGCAGCGACCGCCTGCGCCGCGCGCTGGCCGGTGACTTTGCCCCACGCGCGCATGTGACGCTGCTGGAGAAGGACACGGGCCTGGCCATGGCGGCCGCCCGGGCTGCCGGCTTTGACGGTCCGCTGGGCGAGGCCGCGCACCAGACCTTCCGGCGCACCCATGCGCTGGGCCACGCTGCGCTGGACGACGCAGCGGTTTTTCTTGCCCTCGGTGGTTCCCCCGGGGGCGGATCGCGCTAGCATACGACGCAGGGGGTTCGGCAATGGCTCACATTCTGGTCGTCGAGGACGACGACCTCATCCGCAACTACATCGTGCACCGCGACCTCAAGCCCGAGAACATCATGGTGCGCTCGGACGGCAGCATTGCGCTGGCCGACTTCGGCATCGCCAAGGCCAAGGCCGCGCAGGGCGCGCAGATGGCCATGGAGAAGACGCGCGTGGGCGACGTTGTGGGCACGCCCTACTACATCAGCCCCGAGCAGGCGCTGGGCAAGGACGTGACGCAGCGCTCCGACCTGTACAGCTTCGGCATCATGTTGTTCGAGATGTTCGCCGGCCGCCGCCCCTTCGTGTCCAACACGCTGGAGCAACTGCTGTCGATGCAACTGCATGCCGAGATTCCGCCGCTGCCGGCCGACTGCGCGGTGATGCAGCCCATCGTCAACAAGCTGTGCGCCAAGGACCCGGAGCAGCGTTACGCCAGCGCCAAGGAACTGCTGAAGACGCTCGAGCGCTACATGCCGCGCACTCCGACCACCAAGTGAGCCACCCCACCGCGAGCCCTTCATGATTTCACGCGAACCCACGATCGAACGACTGGCCACGGCCCGCTCGCTGCTGCTCGACCCCTTTGGCCTGGACGAGACGCACCTGCAGCGCGCTCTGTCCGAGATCACCGCGCACCGGGTGGACGACGCCGACCTGTACTTTCAGTACACCCGCAACGAGGGCTGGAGCCTGGAAGAAGGCATCGTCAAGACCGGCAGCTTCAGCATCGACCAGGGCGTGGGCGTGCGTGCGGTCAGCGGCGAGAAGACGGCGTTTGCCTACTCGGACGACATCTCCCTGGCGTCGCTGCTGGGTGCGGCGCACACGGTGCGCTCGATCGCGCGTGCCGGCAGCACCGCGCGACAGCGCGTGGGCGCGCCCAAGCCCAAGGTGGCGGCCAGCCGCACCCTGTACGGCGGGCTGGACCCGATCGCCTCGCTGGACAGCACCGCCAAGGTGCAACTGCTCGAGCGCGCCGAGCGCATGGCCCGCGCCAAGGACCCGCGCGTGGCGCAGGTGATGGCCGGCCTGGCCGCCGAATACGACGTGGTGCTGGTAGCGCGTGCCGACGGCACGATGGCCGCCGACGTGCGCCCGCTGGTGCGCTTGTCGATCACCGTGATTGCCGAGCAGGGCGGCCGCCGCGAGATGGGCTCATCAGGCGGCGGTGGGCGTTTTGGTCTGGCGTACTTTGACGATGCGCATGTGCGCCAGTACGTGGACGAGGCGGTCGAGGCGGCGCTGACCAACCTCGAGTCGCGCCCGGCGCCGGCCGGCGAGATGACGGTGGTGCTGGGCCCCGGCTGGCCCGGCGTGCTGCTGCACGAGGCGGTGGGCCATGGCCTGGAGGGCGACTTCAACCGCAAGGGCAGCAGCGCCTTCAGCGGCCGCATCGGCCAGCGCGTGGCGGCCAAGGGCGTGACGGTGCTCGATGACGGCACCATCGCCGACCGGCGCGGCTCGCTCAACATCGACGACGAAGGCCACGCCACGCAGCGCAATGTGCTGATCGAGGACGGCATCCTCAAGGGCTACATCCAGGACGCGATGAATGCGCGCCTGATGAAGGTGCGCCCCACCGGCAACGGCCGCCGCGAAAGCTATGCGCACATCCCGATGCCGCGCATGACCAACACCTACATGCTGGGCGGCGACCGCGACCCGAAAGAGATCGTGGCCAGCATCAAGAAGGGCCTGTACGCCACCAACTTCGGCGGCGGGCAGGTGGACATCACCAGCGGCAAGTTCGTGTTCAGCGCCAGCGAGGCCTACTGGGTGGAGAACGGCAAGATCCAGTACCCGGTGAAGGGCGCCACCATCGTCGGCAACGGCCCAGATGCGCTCACACGCGTGAGCATGATCGGCAACGACATGGCGCTGGACAGCGGCGTGGGCACCTGCGGCAAGGAAGGCCAGAGCGTGCCGGTGGGCGTGGGCCAGCCCACGCTGCGCATCGACGCTCTGACGGTGGGCGGGACGGCCTGAGCGGCGGGGCCGCATCACGGCCCCAAAGCTTTACGCCACTGCGCCTGTCACCCGCTCGCGCAGCGCGCGCTTGAGCACCTTGCCGTTGGCATTGCGCGGCAGCGGCTCGGCCAGCCAGGTGAAGGCGTCAGGCACCTTGTAGTCGGCCAACTGCGCGCGGCACTGGGCCACCAGCTCTGCGCGCAAGGCGTCGGTGTCGGTGGCACCCGGCGCATGCACAAAGGCATGCACCCGCTCGCCCAGCACCGGGCAGGGCACGCCGACGGTGGCGGCCTCCTGCACTGCGGGGTGGGCCATCAGGCAGTTCTCGACCTCGATCGAGAACACCTTGTAGCCGCCGCGGTTGATCATGTCCTTCTTGCGGTCGTGGATCTGCAGGAATCCGTGCTCGTCCAGCGTGCCCAGGTCGCCTGACTTCCAGTAGCCGTCGGTAAAGCCATCGGCGGTGGCCTGCGGGTTGTCCCAGTAGCGCGGCACCACCATCGGCCCGGCGATCCACACCTCACCGCTGGTGCCGGTGGGCACATCGCGGCCCGCGTCATCGACCACGCGCACCTGGGCGCAGGGCAGTGCGATGCCGACGCGGTCCACCCGGTCGGAGGCTGGAGGCGTGAGCGTGGTGGGCGAGGTGGTCTCGGTCGAACCATAGGCGTTGAACAGGCGGATCGACGGGCACTGCGTGCGCAGCGCGTCAATCGTGGCAGGCGGCATCGGCGCCCCGCCAAAGCCTGCCAGGCGCCAGGCCGACAAATCGGTGCGGGCCAGCGCCGGCTCGCGCAGGCACAGCGCGTACATGGCCGGCACCATCAGGCTGTAGGTGATGCGCGTGCGCGCCAGCACCTGCAGGCAGTGCGCGGCCTTGAACTCGCGCAGCACCACGGTGCAGCCACCCACGCCGGCCATCGCCAGGATGATGGCCACCAGCCCGGTGACATGCGATGCCGGCACCGCCAGCAGTGCGCGGTCGTGCGCTGTCAGGCCCAGCGCATGCCGGTAGTGCAGCACTGAGTGCACCAGGTTGAAGTGCGTCAGCACCGCGCCCTTGGGCCGTCCGGTGGTGCCCGAGGTGTAGAGGATCACGCCCGGGTCTTCTTCGTCGGGCTGCGCATCGCGCGCGAGTGCTGCGCCAGACGCGATGTCGCGGGCGTGCAGCCAGCCCTGTGCACTGGCTGCATCGTCGGGTGCATCCCCCGCGGCCATCACCCGCAGCAGTGCACGGCCGTTGTCCAGTTGCGCGGGCACCAGCGCCGTGAGATGGGCGTCGGCCAGCACGCCGCGCGCCTGGCACTGGTTGACGATATAGGCCACGCCGGGCGCCGCCTCGCGGATACTGACCGGCACCGCCACGGCGCCCAGGCGCAGCAGCGCATACAGCGCCAGCACGAACTCGGCGCGGTTGCCCATGAGCATGACCACGCGGTCGCCCGC
Source organism: Burkholderiaceae bacterium (assembly GCA_046091865.1). Classification (GTDB taxonomy): domain Bacteria; phylum Pseudomonadota; class Gammaproteobacteria; order Burkholderiales; family Burkholderiaceae_C; genus JBDLRH01. The sequence goes on from JBJTCL010000105.1 coordinate 30,231, forward strand.
GCGCACGCCGCGCCGCGCCAGCCCTGCTGCCAGCCGGCCACTGGCCTCGTGCACGCCGCGCCACGACCAGTGCGCGTCGCCGTCCACCAGCGCCTGCGCATCGGGGTGTTCGCGCACCGCCTGCGCCAGCATCGCGTTCAGGTGCGGCCAGCGCTGCGTGTAGCAGCGCATCGCGCGGCCGTCAAAGTGGGTTTCCTCGCGTGTGGCGTTGGCCGCAGCGCCTGCCGGCCAGCGCGGGTCCATCGGCGGAAGGCTCATGCGGCCGTGGCGTGCCCGGCAGCGTGCCCGACCGCTTGGGCGGCAGCCGAGGAGGCCTGCGCATTCGCGCCGCGCTCGATCACCGCCTCGGCGTCGAGCAGCTTGCGCGAGTGGTTCACATCCGACTGGCTGATTAACACCGACAAACCGCTGCCGCGCAGGCCGGCCACCACCTCGGCCAGCCGCTGCGACAGCGCCGGCGCCACGCCCTCAAAGGGCTCATCGAGCAGCAGCACCCGCGTGCCCACGGCCAGCGCGCGCGCCAGGGCTGCCAGCTTTTGCTGGCCGCCCGACAGCAGCAGCGCCTTGCGTTCGCGCATGGGCACGAGCTCGGGCAACACGCCGTAGACAAAGGCCAGCCGCTCCTTGAGGTTCAGCGACGGCTGCGCCCACAGCGGCAGGCAGATGTTCTCTTCCACCGTGAGCTCGGGCACCAGGCCGCGGTCTTCGGGCATGTAGCCAATGCCCATCGCCGCGCGCGCATGCGAGGGCAGGGCGGTCAGGTCCTTGCCGTCGAACGTCAGGCGGCCCTCAATCAGCGGCAGGTGGCCCATGATGGTGCGCATCACCGTGGTCTTGCCCGCGCCGTTGCGCCCGATCAGGCCCACCATGCCGCCGGTGGGCAGCTGGATCGAAAAGCCGCGCAGCACTTCCACTTCGGCGATGGCCACGCGGGCCGATTGCAGTTCGATCATGCGTGGGCCTCGGCGGTGGCTTGGGGGTTGGCATGGGCAAAGCCGGTGACGTGGCGCTGCACCTCGGGGTCGGTGAGCACGCGCGAGGCGTCGCCGTCGGCAATCACGCGGCCGCTGTAGAAGGCCGCCACGCGCGTGGCGTAGTGCTGCACGATGTCCATGTCGTGCTCGACGAAGACCACACTCACCGGGCCGTCGCCGCTGGCGTCTGCGCTGCGTTCGATGGCCTGCACCACCGTGTCCATGGTGGTGAATTTTTCATCAGCGCTCACGCCACTGGTGGGCTCGTCCAGCAGCAGCAGCTTGGGGTGGCCGGTCAGTGCCATGGCGATGTCCAGCAGCTTGCGCACGCCGCCGGGCAACTCGCGCACCGGCCGGTCGGCCTGGGCCAGCAGGCCAAAGCGGTCGAGCAGGCCGCGGCTGAAGTCCACCGATGCACTGTCGCGCGCCGGCCGCAGGAACTGCGTGTTGCCGCGGTTGCAGTGCATCGCCGCCAGCATGTTGTCCAGCACGCTCAGGTGCAGGCACAGCTGCGGGATCTGGAACGAGCGCGCCACGCCACGGCGGGTGATCTCGCGCGGCGTGCGCTGGGTGATGTCCTCGTCGCCCAGCAGGATGTGGCCCGCGCTGGGCTTGAGGTAGCCGGTGATCATGTTGACGAAGGTGGTCTTACCCGCGCCGTTGCTGCCGATCAGGCACAGGCGCTCGCCGCGCGCGATGTCGATGTTGACGTCGGCGGCAGCCACCACCGCGCCAAAGGTCTTCTGCAGGCCCTGCGCCGACAGCACCGTTGCACTGGATGTGGGTGTGGTCATGGGGTTGGATCCTGTGGGCTTGCGCTCAGGTGGCAGACCGCGCGGCGGCGCGCGGCTTGAGCCGCTGCAGCAACGAGCCCAGCCCTTCGGGCAAAAAGCGGATCACCAGCAGCAGGAACAGGCCCAGCGCCAGTTGCCAGGTGTTGGGGAAGTAGGCGCTGGAGAACGAGCGCACCATCTCGAGGATGAACGAGCTCGCCACGATGGCCACCACGCTGTGGTGCCCCGCCAGGATGGCGACGAAGACGAATTCGCCGGACGTCGTCCAGTAGGCAAAGTTGGGTTCGATGTGACCCAGGGCCAGCACCGACAGCGCGCCGCCCACGCCACCCAAAAAGGCGGCCAGCACATAGTTCCAGCCGACGATGTTGACCACCGACATGCCGAGGTATTCCACGCGCAGTTCGTTCTCGCGCACCGCCATCGACAGCAGGCCGCGCGGCGAATTGCAGTACAGGCGTACCAGGCCGGCCAGCACGCAGGTGAAGGTGGCGGTCACGCCCCACAGCAGCAGCTCGGGCCGGCCCTCGGGTGCCTTCATGCCGAACAGCGTGGGCCGGGTGACGTTGAAGCCGTCCGACCCGCCCAGGGCTTCGGCTTTCATCAGCACGCCGTACAGCACCATCGACAGCGCCAGCGTGAGCATGGCAAAGAAGATGCCGCGGTAGCGTGCCAGCAGCGGTGCAAACGGCGCGGCCACCGCCAGGCCGGCCACACCGCCCAGCAGGCACAGTGCGGCGGCGTCCTTCAGGCCGAGCTTGTTGAAGGCCAGCGCCGCGGCGTAGCCGCCTGCAGCAAACACGAGGCCCTGGCCAAAGGGCACCACGCCGCTGCGCATCATGATGAGGATGCCCAGCGACACCAGCGCGTTGGCGCAGGCCAGTGTGGCCAGCGACACCACCCACTTGGGGGCCACCAGGCCCAGGCCCAGCAGCGCCACCAGTGACACCGCGGCCACCACGGTCACGCGCTGCGCCGAGATGGGCACGGCAGAAGAAGCGATTGCGGTCATGGCGTCAGATCTTTCGCGCCTGGATGCGCTGGAACAGGCCTTCGGGCCGGAACACCAGGATGGCGGCCATCACCACGTAGATGCTGAACAGTTCGGCCGGCGGCCAGATGTGCACCGACGCTGCGCGCGCCAGGCCCACCACCAGAGCGCCGATGGCAGCACCCTCGATGCTACCCAGCCCGCCGATGATCACCACCGCAAAGCTGGTGATGATCACGCCCACGCTCAGGCCCGGCTGCACCGACACCATGGGCGCGGTGAGCGCACCGCCCACAGCGGCCAGAAACACGCCCACCATGAAGGCGCCGGTGTAGATGCGCGACACGTTCACCCCCATGCTGGAGGCGACTTCGGCGCTGTGGATCACCGCAGTGACGATCTTGCCCTGGCGCGTGCGGTTGAGCACCCACCAGTTGGCCAGTCCGCACAGCACGGCCACGCCGATCAGCAGCACGTCGTAGCCCACGTAGTTCAGTGGCCCGAGCTGGATGTTGCCGAAGGCCTGGTAGGTGTCGGCCACGTAGTACGGATTGACGCCCCAGATGAGCTTCATCACGTCTTCGAGCATCAGGAACAGCGCGTAGGTGACCAGCACCAGCAGTACCTCGTCGCGGCCGTAGAACATGCGCAGCTGCCCGCGCTCGGTGAGCGGCGCCACGATGGCGGCCACACCCACCGCCGCCAGCATCAGGCCGATCACGCTGAGGGCGGGAGAAAACTTCATCGACAGCAGCCACGCCACCAGGCTGGCGCCGGCATAGGCGCCCACGGCATAGAAGCTGCCGTGCGCGATATTGAGGATCTTGAGCACGCCGAACACCAGCGTCAGGCCGAGCGCGACGATGAACAGCCAGGAGGCGTAGGTGATCCCGTCGAACAGGATGGTCAGCAGCAGATTCATGCTTGCCTTGCGGTTGGAGGCGGCATCGCGGGGTGCCGGGGATGCCGCGGTTCACTTCAGTGCGTCAGCACTTCAGCACTTGGCGCCGGGGAAACCCTTCTTCATCCAGTCGTCCGACAGCATGTTGGCCGGCGGGTTCACGCACTCGGCGGGGAAGCGCTGGATGTCCTCGACGACCACCATCTTCTTGCCGGCGTCCCAGCGGGTGCGGCCGATGGCGGTTTCCTGGATGGCCTGGTGGCCGTTGCCCAGCGCCATGGTGATGGTGCCGCCGGGCGAGGGCCAGCTCGAGCCGCGCAGGGCCGACGCCAGCTGCTCGGGCGTGGGCTTGCGACCACCGTTGGCGGCCATGGCTTTTTCCACCGCGAGCTTCAGGCCCATCAGCGCCTGCGCCATGCGGTAGGCCGGCTGCGCCGGGTACACCTTGAGCTCCTTGCTGTGCAGCTCGAACCACCAGTCGTTGAGCGCCGACTTGGGCGCCATCAAGCCGTAGGCACCGCGCGCACCGATGACCGCGCCATTGGGGAACTTCTCGCCCATGGGCACCAGCACGTGGTCGGCGGCCGAGAACACCGGCGTCTGGCGCTGGAACACGCCGCGCGCACCCGCTTGCAGGATGTAGGCCTGCAGGTCACCGCCCCACAGGCTGGAGTGGATGATGTCGGCCGGGCGGCTCATCAGCGCAGAGATCTCGGTGCCGTACTGGCCCGCGCCGAACTTGGGCAGCAGGTCGGCCTGCGGCTTGGCGTTCGGATACAGCTGCTGCATCGACAGGATGAAGTCGGCCTTGCTGTCCTGGCCCCAGGCGTAGTCCTGGTTAATCAGGTTGAAGGTGTCGACCTTGATGTTGCGCGACTTCAGGTAACGCGCCAGCGCCACGTTGTCCATGGTGGCGTGCGCGGCGGTGCGGAACACATAGTTGTACTTGCCGTCCTCGAAGATGCGCGGGGTGCCGCAGTCGTAGAGGATCAGGAACTTCTTCATCTCCTCGGCCACCGGCGCCACGGCCAGGCAGTCGCCCGAGCTCACGTAGCCCAGCACCGCATCGACCTTGTCGCGGTCGTACAGGTTGCGCATTTCCTGCAACTGCTTGGTGGCGCCGCCGGCCTCGTCCACATAGACCGGCTCGATCTTCATGCCGCCGAAGCCCGGGCGGTTGTAGGGCGCCGGTGCCCTGCCGTTGTTGAACTGCTCGATCAGCAGCTTGCCGGCGTTGATGGCGGGCACGCCGAAGCTCTCGGCCGCCTGGCCCGAGAGAAAGCTGACCACGCCGAGCTTGAAGGTCTCCTGGGCCAGTGCGGGCAGTGCGGCCAGCGACACGGCGGCAGCCACCGCCATGCGGCGCCAGCCTGAGGGCCGGCGGGTTTGCTTGTTCCTGAACATCTCTTCTGTCTCCTCTGGGGTGGTGAATGGCGGGAGCGCCCCGCCGGCGTTGAAAGGGTTCATGCGGTCATGGCCGCCAGGCCCGCACGCGACGGCAAGGGCGTGTCCATGGGAATGCGGGCCAGCGTGTAGCCACGCTGAAAGTCCACCAGATGCTTGCGCGTCCACTCATGGGCGCGGTCTGCATTGCCGGCGGCAATCGCCTTGACGATGTGGCGGTGCGCATCCAGGTTGCGCTGCTCCATCTGCGGCAGCGAGCGCTGCAGCAGCACCAGCGAGGGCTGGTACAGCAGGTTCATCGGCTCGCGCGCCAGCATCAGCGCCCGGTTGCCCGAGATGCGCGCCACCAGTGCATGAAATTCGATGTCGAGCTCGGCATGCGAATCGACCGAACCCTGCGCATGGTGATGCGCCTGCAGGCGGGCCAGCGCGTCGCGCAGCTCGCGCACATCGTCGGCGCTGGCGCGCTCGGCGGCCAGGCGCGCGGCCTGCGGCTCGATCACCACCGCCACCTGCCACAGCTCCTCGAAGGTCACCTGATGCAGCAGCAGGGTGCGCGCAGCGCGCGGGGCCACGTCGTGCACGCCAGGCATGGTCACATGCAGCCGCTTGGCGCTACCGCGCTCGACCAGGCCTTCCTGTTCCAGCTGGCGGATCGCCTCGCGCACGGTCGAGCGGTTGACGCCGAACTGCTCGGCCAGCTCTTGCTCGGTGGGTAGCTGCGTGCCCGGCTGAAGTTCGCCGCTGACGATGCGCTGCTCGATGGCGCTGGAGACGGCCTTGTACGCGGGCAGCACCCGAAGCCGGTCAAAGCGCAAGGCATCGCTGGCGCTGACGGGCACGGGGTCGATGAGCGACTCGGTCATGGTCTGATGCGTTGTCCGACAACCCAACTGTCACACAGAAAAACAACAGACTTTTCAGGGTTTTCCCGCGAGCGCTTTGTAAAGCCAACACGACGATCGGGACGATTGTTACATTAGTTACGCTTTGGCGCTGCCGGAGGGGTGGTGCCGGGCTTCAGTCCACATCCATCTTCAGGAGGAGATTCCATGCTGTCCACCCCCACCGTGCGCCGCTGGCTGGCCGTTGCCGCCATGGGCGCTTTCGCATCCACGTTTGCATCCACGGCGGCGTTTGCCCAGGCCGACTGGTGCAAGAGCAAGTACGGCCCCAACGACTAGATCGGCGCGGCCAACCTGCTCACGCCGCAGCTGGCGCTGGAAGCCGCCAAGCTGGTCAAGACCGGCAAGGTCTATCGCCTGGGCGTGGAGACCAACAGCAAGACGCCGGCCTTCGGCCCGCGCAGCTGGGCGCTGGTGATCAACCAGCCGGGGCAGGTGGGCGGCATTGGCCTCGGGCCCACCAAGACCAACTACAACGACGACATCTACATGGGCTACGTGGGCACCGGCACGCAGCTCGACGGCCTGGGCCACATCGGCGTGGACAACGTCTACTACAACTGCAACAAAAACAGCGACTTCGTGCAGGCCGACGGTCTGAAGAAGCTGGGCATCGAGAAGGTGCCGGGCATCGTCACCCGCGGCGTGATGCTGGACATGACCGCCTACTTCGGCAAGAACCCGGTGCCCGAGGGCACGGCCTTCAACCGCAAGGAGATCGACGAGCAGGCCAAGCGCCAGGGCATCGAGATCCGCCGGGGCGACGTGGTGCTGTTCTACACCGGCTGGCTGAGCCTAGTGGGCAAGGACGACAAGCGCTACATCAGCGCCGAACCGGGCCTGGGTAAGGAGGGCGCCGAATACCTGGCCAGCAAGCAGGTGGTGGCCGTGGGTGCCGACACCTGGGGCCTGGAGGTGATCCCCTTCGAGAAGGGCGTGGGCGTGTTCGAGGTGCACCAGATCCTGATTCCGAAGAAAGGCATCTACATCCTCGAGAACATCGACACCGCCGAGCTCGTCAAGGACAAGGCCTGGGAATTCATATTCACTCTGGGTGCCTCGCGCATGACCGGCGGCGTGCAGGCGATCATCAACCCGATCGCGATCCGCTGATGGCGCGGCCCCTGATTCGCCCGGCGCAGTTCCCGGCCGCGCGCGCATCCGGGGCCCGTCTGCGCGGTGCGTGGGGTGCACTAGCTGCAGCCGCAGCGCTGCTGGCTGGTGGCCCGGCCTGGGCGCATCCGCACGGCGCGGTGGAATGCCGCGCCGAGGCGGTGATGGAGCAGGGACGCCTGGCGCAGTTGCGCGGGCGGCTCTGGCTCGACGCCTGGCACTCGCAGCAGGCGCTGGCGCTGGTGCGCGATGCCGCCACCGGCCAGGTGGATGCCGCGCGCATGCAGCGCTTCGGCTTTGCGCTGAAGATGCAACTGGGTCGCTTGAACTGGCTGTACGAACTTGATGCCGACGGTCAGCGCACCGACCTGCGCCCCGCGGCCGACCCCGAGATCGTGTTCGACGGCGACCGCGTGCGCATCACGGTGGACTACGCGCTGGCCGAAGCGGCGCTGCGCGCCGAGCGCTACAGCCTGCATTGCGCCGATCCGACCTGGTACTTCGTCACCGCCTACGGCCGCACCCTGGCGGTGGCGCCGCCCGAGGCGGGTGCCGCGGCCGACACCGACCCACAACGCACTGCAGTGCGCCTGCAGGCCTTGCCCGATGTGCCGCAGAACGCATCCGCGCTGGTGGTGCGCGGCTGTGCCCACCTGCGTACCGGTGCGGCAGCCAGCACCGACGACCCGCCGCGCAAGGGGCAGGCCCACCTGGACTTTGCCTGTGCGCCGTAGGGGGACGCTTGTTGTGACGCAGGCGCCACAACCGTGGACGCCGCGGCGCGCAGCCAACGGCGCGTCAGCGGCCCGACAGGCGGCCTGTGCTACATTGCTTGCCTTGCGCAAGGCATCGTTTTACTTCGGCTACTTTTGGCTCTCTGGCCCCACCGGCGGTCGAGAGGTCTGAACGCAACCCACAGCGAAACCAGTCCCGCTCAACGAAACCGCCGGAAACCCCGGCGGTTTTTTTATGTCCGTCTCGAACGCACGCATCCCGAAGGAGAGTCCCCGATGAACGCCAAGTCCAACGCTTCTGCCGAGTCCTGGTATCCGCCCGGCGCCCGTCCCACCGACCGCACCAGCCAGACCGACGACGAACGCATCCAGGACATCACAGTGCTGCCTCCGCCCGAACACCTGATCCGCTTCTTTCCGATCCGCGGCACGCCGATCGAGTCGCTGATCGCCCGCACCCGCCAGTCCATCCAGAACATCATGCATGGTAAGGACGACCGCCTGCTGGTGGTGATTGGCCCGTGCTCGATCCACGACCCGGCGGCCGCACTGGATTACGCGCGCCGCCTGAAGGCCCTGCGCGACAAGCACGCCGCTGATCTTGAGGTGGTGATGCGGGTGTACTTCGAGAAGCCGCGCACCACGGTGGGCTGGAAGGGCCTGATCAACGACCCGTACCTGGACGAGAGCTACCGCATCGACGAGGGCCTGCGCATCGCGCGCCAGCTGCTGATTGAGATCAACCGCCTGGGCCTGCCCGCGGGCAGCGAGTTCCTGGACGTGATCTCGCCGCAGTACATCGGCGACCTGATCGCCTGGGGCGCCATCGGCGCGCGCACCACCGAAAGCCAGGTGCACCGCGACCTGGCCGTTCTTGTGCACCGACCTGAAGTGGTGCGGTCGCATCGCGGCCTGGATGGCGTCGATCGCGATCTTGATGTTGCCGTCGGTGCCGTTCTTGAAGCCGATCGGCGCCGACAGGCCCGAGGCCAGCTCGCGGTGCACCTGGCTTTCGGTGGTGCGCGCGCCGATCGCGCCCCAGCTGATCAGGTCGCCGATGTACTGCGGG
>JBJTCL010000106.1:0-8187 GCA_046091865.1 Burkholderiaceae bacterium
ATGTATCTGAGGATCGCCCCGGAGCTGTACCTGAAGAGGCTGGTCGTGGGTGGCTTCGAGCGGGTCTTCGAGATCAACCGCAGCTTCCGCAACGAAGGGATCAGTCCGAGGCACAACCCCGAGTTCACGATGATGGAGTTCTACGCGGCCTACTGGAACTACCGCGACCTGATGGACTTCACCGAGCAGCTGATCCGCGACGCCGCGCAGAAGGCGGTGGGCACGCTGCAGCTCAGCTACAACGGCCAGCCGGTGGACCTGGCCGCGCCCTTCCAACGCCTGACCATCCGCGAAGCGATTGTCAAGCACACCGAGGCCGGTGACAACGTCGATCAGCGCGACTGGCTGGTCAACGCGCTGCGCAAGCTGGGCAAGACGGAAGAGAAGGACAAGCTGTCAGCGCGTTCACTCGCGTCGCTGCAGGTGATGTACTTCGAGGAGACGGTGGAAGAAAAGCTGTGGCAGCCCACCTTCATCATGGAGCACCCCACCGAGATTTCGCCGCTGGCGCGCGCCAACGACGAGCGGCCCGAGGTGACCGAGCGCTTTGAGCTCTACATCACCGGCCGCGAGTTCGGCAACGGCTTCTCGGAACTGAACGACGCCGAAGATCAGGCCGCGCGCTTCCACGCGCAGGTGGCGGCCAAGGACGGTGGCGACGACGAGGCCATGTTCTTCGACCACGACTTCGTGCGTGCGCTCGAATACGGCATGCCGCCTACGGGTGGCTGCGGCATCGGCATCGACCGGCTGATGATGCTGCTGACCGACAGCCCCAGCATCCGCGACGTGATCCTGTTCCCGGCGCTGCGGCGGGACAGTTAAAAAATCAGGGCATCAAGCCCAGCGCATGGATGTAGGGCGGATGCAGCATCAGCTCGTCCCAGCCCGGCGCGGGTGAGGCCGGCAGCAAGGCCATGCGCCGCGCATCCGATTCGGGGTTGAGCTGCCACTGCCCCTGCTTCAGGCTGCGCGCCAAGCCGTCCAGCAACTCGTCCACCGCCGCACCGCCGTCCACCGACTGGTTGCACAGCAGCACCATGTCACAACCCGCACTCAGCGCCGCCACCGCGGCTTCGGTGTAGCTCACCTCGCGGCCGTCGATCAGGCGCGCGCCGGCCATGCTCAGGTCGTCGCTGAAGATCGCGCCGCCAAAGCCCAGTTGCCCACGCAAGATGTCGTTCAGCCAGCGCGACGAAAAGCCCGCCGGCCGCGCATCCACCTTGGGGTAGATCACATGCGCCGGCATCACGCTGGCCAGGCTGGCGCTCAGCCAGCCGTAGGGCGCGGCGTCGTCGGCCAGGATGGCTTTGAGGCTGCGCTGGTCGATCGGAATCTCGTGGTGCGAATCGGCGCGCACATAGCCGTGCCCCGGAAAGTGCTTACCGCAATGCGCCATGCCCGCCTGCAGCAAACCCTGCGTGAGGCTGCGGGCCAGCGCCGTCACCAACCGCGCGTCGCGCGCAAAGGCGCGATCGCCGATCACGCCGCTTTCGCCATGGTCCAGGTCGAGCACAGGCGTGAAGCTCAGGTCCACACCGCAGGCGCGCAGCTCCGCCGCCAGCACGTAGCCCGCCGCCGTGGCCGCGTTCATCGCCTGCATGGCCGACGGGCCCTGGCCGCCGTCGCGTGTCCACATCTGGCCGAACACGCGCATCGGCGGCAGGTGGTGAAAGCCGTCGGTGCGGAAGCGCTGTACCCGCCCGCCTTCGTGGTCCACGCAGATCAGCATGTCGCTGCGCACCGCCTTGATGTCGGCGCACAGTTGCGTCAGCTGCGCGCGGTCGTGCCAGTTGCGCGCAAACAGGATCACGCCGCCGGTCAGCGGGTGCTTCAGGCGACAGCGGTCGGCGGCGGTCAGCTCGAGGCCGGCCACATCGAGGATCAGCGGTGCGTGTTGGGCATGCATGGATTCAGGCGGAATGGATGTAGGGGATTGTTCGACGATGACGAAGCTCGCCGCGTAGTCGGACTCATCGGTCACGCTGACGATGGCGCTCAGGCGCCGCGCATCGCACCAGTCCTTGAGCACGCCGTGGGTGATGATCACCGGCTTGCCGCTGGGCAGGTTGCCGATTTCGCACAGGCGCCAGGTCATGGGCATGCGCATGCCCCGCCCGATGGCCTTGCTGAAGGCTTCTTTGGCGGAGAAGCGCGTGGCCAGAAAGCGCACACCGCGCTCGGGCCAGCGGGCGCTGCGCGCCTTCCACTTGGCCAGTTCGCCATCACTCAACACCTTGCGCGCAAAGCGCTCGCCGTGGCGGTCCAGCGAGGCGCGGATGCGCCGCACGTCGCAAATATCGGTGCCGATGCCGTAGATCACGTCAGCCTGCAGACGTGGCCTGCCCCATGCACTGCAGGTAGGCACGCACCGTGGCGGCGTAGCCCAGTTCCAGCGCATCAGACATCAGCGCATGACCGATGGACACCTCGTCCACACCCGGCACCGCCGCCAGGAACGCCGGCAGATTCTCGCGCGTCAGGTCATGCCCGGCGTTGACCTGCAGGCCCGCGTCCAGTGCCGCCTGCGCAGCATCGGCAAAGCGCTGCAGCACAGCCGCGTACTGCGGCGTGCCAAAGGCGTTGGCAAACGATTGGGCGTACGGCTCGGTGTACAGCTCGATGCGGTCGGCGCCCAGCGCGCGCGCCGCAGCCATCGCACCCGGCTCGGCGTCCATGAACAGGCTCACGCGCACGCCGAGCGCGTGGCATTCGTCGATCAGCGGCTTCAGGCGCACGCCGTCGGCGGCGATGTCCCAGCCGTGGTCGCTGGTGGGTTGGTCTTCGCTGTCGGGCACAAAGGTGGCCTGATGCGGCCGCGATTCGCGGATATGCGCCATCAGGTTCTGAAAGGGGTTGCCCTCGATGTTGAACTCGCGATCGGGCCAGGCCTTGAGCAACTGCGCCAGGTCGCGCACATCGTGCGGGCGGATGTGCCGCTCATCAGGCCGCGGATGCACCGTGATGCCGTGCGCGCCCGACTGCAGGCAGATCTCGGCGGCGCGCAGCACGCTGGGGTAGCTGAGGTTACGGCGGTTGCGCACCTGCGCCACCAGGTTGACGTTGACCGAAAGCCGCGTGCGATGAAGGCTGGAAGAACGGTTCATGGAGGGCATCACAGCGACTGCAGCTCCAGCATCATTTGCCGGGTGCGCAGTGCTTCGACGCCGCAATGGTAGTGCAGCAGGGCACGCAGCTGCGCCTTGAGCGCGCTGCCCGCGGCGGCGTCCAGGCGGGCGCACACCCGCAGCGTGGCCATCAGCGGCGCGGCGTCGTCCAGCGCCTGCTGCAGGGCCAGCCAATCGTCTGCGCTCAGGCCAGTGCTCCACTTGGCGTCCACGCCGCGCAGGTCGGCCCGTTCTGCCGATTCAGCGTCCTCGTCACGCGCATCCACACGCCGCAGGCCCGCCTCGGGCACCAGCGCATAGCCCTCACTGGCCACCAGCGGGGCCAGCGTCAGCGTCTGTGCATCCAGCGCGGGCAGCACGCCCACCTCGCGCAGCAGCGGCAGCTCATTGGCGCGCAGCGCCGGCGACAGCGCCGCCGCCTCGCCCGAGGCCAGCACCTGCACCGCCATCGCATAGGCGTCGAACAGCGCCGGATGCGCGTCGTCGCGCGCCAGCAGCCGCATCATCAGTTCGTTGAGATAGCAGCCCGACAGCAGCGCCTCGCCGGTGGGCATCACATGGCCGCCGCCCCATTCGGCGGCCTTGAGCGTGCGGATCTCGGCGTCGCCGCCAAAGCTCAGGCGCAGGGGCTGCAGCGGCAGCAGCACCGGCCGGAAGTTGGAGCTCGGCCGCTTGGCGCCCTTGGCCACCAGTGCCACCCGGCCGTGGCGGCGGGTGAAGGCCTCCAGGATCAGGCTGGACTCGCTCCAGTCGTAGCGGTGCAGCACATAGGCCGGCTCGTCGCTGATGCGCTTCATGGCGCCTGCTGCAAGCGGTGACGCGGTTTACTCGTAGCCGAACGAGCGCACCCGCGCTTCGTCGTCCGACCAGCCCGAGCGCACCTTCACCCACAGCTCGATGAACACCTTGGCGCCCAGCAGCTTCTCCAGTTCCACCCGCGCCTCGGTGCCGATGCGCTTGAGCCGCTCGCCGCCCTCGCCGATGATCATCGCCTTGTGGCCGTCGCGCTCCACCACGATGGTGGCGGCAATGCGCACCATCCGGTCGTGTTTGGGGCTGGGCTCTTCCTCGAACTTCTCGATGACCACGGTGGACGTGTACGGCAGTTCGTCGCCGGTCAGTCGAAACAGCTTTTCACGCACCGTCTCGCTGGCCAGGAACTTCTCGCTGCGGTCGGTCAGTTCGTCCTCGGCATGCCACCAGGGCTGCTCGGGCAGGTACTTCGCGCAGATGTCCAGCAGGCGTTCGATGTCTTTCGGGTTCTTGGCCGACATCGGCACGAACTCGTCAAAGGGGTGGCGCTGCTGCATGTCGCGCAACCAGGGCGCGATCTCCTCGCGGCGATGCACCGTATCGAGCTTGTTGGCCACCAGCAGCGCCGGCACGCCGGGCTTGAGCAGCGACAGCACCTTGGCATCGCCCAGGGTAAAGCGCCCGGCCTCCACCACGAACAGCACCAAATCCACGTCGCCCACCGCGCCCATCACCGTCTTGTTGAGCGAGCGGTTCAGCGCGCTGGCGTGCCGCGTCTGGAAGCCGGGCGTGTCCACAAACACAAACTGCGTCGGGCCCACGGTGCGGATGCCGGTGATGCGGTGGCGCGTGGTCTGCGCCTTGCGCGAGGTGATGCTGATCTTCTGCCCGACCAGCGCATTGAGCAGCGTGGATTTGCCCACATTGGGCTTGCCGACGATGGCGATCAGCCCGCAGCGCTGGCTGGGGCCGTCTGCCGGCGCAGCCGCCGGGTCTTGCAATGGTTCAGCCATGTCGGCCCTTGAGTTGCAGCAGCACCGCGGCGGCGGCGGCCTGCTCGCCCGCGCGGCGCGAGGCACCGATGCCGCGTTCGGTGACGGCCAGTTCGGGCACCTCGCACTCGACCTCAAAGGTCTGCTGGTGCGCCGCGCCCAGCATGGACACGATGCGGTACACCGGCAGCTTGTGGCGGCGGCCCTGCAGCCATTCCTGCAGTTCGGTTTTGGGGTCCTTGGCCGCGGCCTGCATCTGCGGCGTGATCTCCACCGACTGGAACAGCCGGTGCACCAGCGCCTCGGCGGCGGTGTAGCCGGCGTCCAGATGCACCGCGCCGATCAGCGCCTCCAGCGCGTCGGCCAGGATGGACGGGCGGCGATGGCCACCCGAGCGCGCCTCGCCTTCGCCCAGGCGCAGCACCTCGGGCAGGCCCAGTTCCACCGCGATGCGGTGCAGCGTCTCCTGGCGTACCAGGTTGGCCCGTACCCGCGACAGGTCGCCCTCGGGCAGGTCTTTCAGGCGGTCGAACAGCAGCGCGGCCACCGCCAGGTTCAGCACCGAGTCGCCCAGAAACTCCAGGCGCTCGTTGTGGTCGGCCGAGTGGCTGCGGTGGGTGACGGCGCGCTGCAGCAGCCGCGGCTGCGCAAATTGCTGCTGCAGGCGCTGCTGCAGTGCGTCCAGGGCGGGATCCACGCTACTTGGATCGGCCCGACAGCTTGAGCAGCAGGTAGGCCGGGCCGAACAGGTGCTGCGTGCGGTCGTAGGCAAAGGTGACCACCACCCGCTCGCCCTCGCGCGTGACCTCGATATCCTTGCTGGTGATCTGCGAGATCTGGTCGGCCTGCAGCGACTTGTCGAACAGTTCGCGCACCTCGGCCACCGACTTGCCGCGGGTGGCTGAGGTGGCCGCCTTGGACACCGACATGTATTCAATGCCCACCGGGATCAGTCGCACCGCCATCAGGCCGGCAATGGCGACCACGAAGGCGATGAACAGTATGCCAATGAGCGAGATGCCGCGCTGGCGGCGGGACAGCGTGCGCTGGAGCGTGTTGTTGTGGTTCATGAGTACCCTCATTCGAAGGAACCGATGCGGCCGAAGTTGCCGAAATTCAACCAGATGAACGACGCGCGGCCGACGATGTTGCCCTCGGGCACAAAGCCCCAGAAGCGCGAATCGAGCGAGTTGTCGCGGTTGTCACCCATCACGAAGTAGTGGCCTGGCGGCACCTTGCACACCACGCCCTCGACACTGTAGCGGCAATTCTCGCGATAGGGAAACTCCTCGACGCCGGGCACGAAGGCCGGGCGGTCGGCGTCATTGAGCACGCGGTAGGTCTTGCCGCCGGCACGCTCCTCCAACTGCTTGGAGTAGCGCATGGCGTCTTCGTCAAAGAAGTCGCTCAGCGCCTTGCGCGGCACCAGCTGGCCGTTGACCGTGAGTTGCTTGTTCAGGTAGGCCACCTCGTCGCCCGGCGCGCCGACGATGCGCTTGATGTAGTCCAGGCTGGGCTTGGGCGGGTAGCGGAACACGATCACGTCGCCACGCTCGGGTGCCTTGCCGTCGGTGATGCGGGTGTTCACCACCGGCAGCCGCAGGCCGTAGGTGTACTTGTTCACCAGGATCAGGTCGCCGATCAGCAGCGTCGGAATCATCGAGCCCGAGGGGATCTTGAACGGCTCGAACACGAACGAGCGCAGCAGGAACACCACCGCAATCACCGGGAACAGCCCGGCCGTCCAGTCCAGCCACCAGGGCTGGGCCAGCAGCTTGCGGCGCGCCTCGTCGAGGTCGGTGGTGTCGCCCTTGACGCCCAGGCGGTCGAGTTCGGCCTGACGCTGCTGCACATCCGCCTGCAGCGCCAGCGCGGCCTTGCGGCGCTGCGGCAAAAAATACAGCTTTTCGGCCACCCAGTAGGCGCCGGTGACCGCGGTGGCCAGCAGCAGCAGCAGCGGAAAGTTGCCGTCCACCACGCCGCTGTACCAGGCGCCGGCGTAGGCCACAAAGGCGGCAAGCACCGCCGCGGTGATGGCTTGCATCATTCTTCCACCTGCAGGATGGCGAGGAAGGCCTCTTGCGGCACCTCGACCGAGCCGATCTGCTTCATCCGCTTCTTGCCAGCCTTCTGCTTTTCCAGCAGCTTGCGCTTGCGCGAGATGTCGCCCCCGTAGCATTTGGCCAGCACGTTCTTGCGCAGCGCCTTGATGTTTTCGCGCGCAATGATGTTGGCGCCAATGGCCGCCTGGATCGCCACGTCGAACTGCTGGCGGCTGATGATCTCGCGCATCTTGGCGGCCACGGCACGGCCGCGGTACTGGGCCTGGGTGCGGTGCACGATGATGGACAGCGCGTCCACCTTCTCGCCGTTGAGCAGGATGTCGACCTTCACCACGTCAGAGGCGCGGTACTCCTTGAACTCGTAGTCCATCGACGCATAGCCGCGGCTCACCGACTTGAGCTTGTCGAAGAAGTCCAGCACGATCTCGCCCAGCGGCAGATCGTAGGTCAGCATCACCTGGCGGCCGTGGTAGGCCATGTTGAGCTGCATGCCGCGCTTCTGGTTGGCCAGTGTCATCACCGGGCCCACGTACTCCTGCGGCATGTACAGGTGCACCGTGACGATGGGCTCGCGGATCTCCTGGATGCGGCCCTGCTCCGGCATCTTCGAGGGGTTCTCGACCATCAGCACTTCGCCGTCGCCTTTGACCACCTGGTAGACCACGCTGGGCGCCGTGGTGATCAGGTCCTGGTCGAACTCGCGCTCCAGCCGTTCCTGCACGATCTCCATGTGCAGCAGGCCCAGAAAGCCGCAGCGAAAGCCGAAGCCCAGCGCCTGCGACACCTCGGGCTCGAAGTGCAGCGACGCATCGTTGAGCTTGAGCTTCTCCAGGCTGTCGCGCAGCGCGTCGTACTGGTTGGCCTCGGTCGGGTACAGGCCGGCAAACACCTGCGGCTGGATCTCTTTGAAGCCCGGCAGCGGCTCGGCGGCGGGGCCGGCGTTGTTGGGGGTCTTCTTCTCCACCGTGATGGTGTCGCCCACCCGCGCGGCCTGCAGTTCCTTGATGCCGGCGATCACATAACCCACCTCGCCGGCCTTGAGCGACTCACGCGGCTGGTTCGACGGGGTGAACACGCCCAGCGAATTGGCCTCGTACACCGCGTTGCTGGCCATCAGGCGGATGCGCTCGCCCTTGGACAGGCTGCCGTCGACCACGCGCACCAGCATCACCACGCCCACGTAGCTGTCGAACCAGCCGCGTGAGTCGCTCAAGGCCGGCGAGGTGGGTTATGTGATCGCCGGCATCAAGG
>JBJTCL010000107.1:0-5289 GCA_046091865.1 Burkholderiaceae bacterium
GGTAGAACTGGTTGGCCTTGCCCTCGCCGCTGTGCTGCGTGACCACCAGGCCGGGCACCACCTCGAGCACCTCGCCGGGGCGGTAGGCGGTGCGCGACTCGATCTGCTGCTGCGTCACCACGCCGCTGTTGGCCGATTCGGCCACGCCCAGCTGGCTGCGGCGCGAGCCCTGCACGTTCACCGTCTCGAGCTGCGTAGTCTCGGACTGCTGCACCTGCGCCGGCGAGTGCGGGTGCGCCTGCACCGTGGCTGCACAGGCCAGCGCGGCCGCCGCGGCCAGGCCATGGCGCGCGAAGCTGAAGGCGCCAAGGCGGGCACGGGCGCGGACGCGGGCGCAGATGGGGCTGGAGGCGGTGCAGGCGGATGCAGACATGGGGTTGAAGGGGATGAACGGTGCGGGTGCGGGTGCGGGTGTGGGTGTGGGTGGCGCCGCGGCGCGCGACCGTATTGTCGTCGGAGCGGTGCGCCGCTTTACCCTACGCAGCCTGTGGATTTATGGATGAGCAGCCGCCTTGCCCGGTGGCGGCGGCGGTGGCGTCCGCGGGCGGGGGCAACACGACCCCCGGCACCTACAATCTTGGCCCTGCACAGACATGCGCCCGTTCGTGCTTCCCCCCGGGAAGCGGGCGCACAAGGAGTCGCATCGCATGACCCAAGCCCCGGTGAGCGCCACCGAAAAGCGCCATCAACTGCGCCGCGCCGCGCTTGAATACCACCAGTTCCCCACCCCCGGCAAGATCGCCATCGCGGCGACCAAGCAACTCGTCAACCAGCACGATTTGGCACTGGCCTATTCGCCCGGCGTAGCTGCGCCCTGCGAAGAGATCGTGGCCGATCCGGTCAACGCCTTCAAGTACACCGCGCGCGGCAACCTGGTAGCGGTCATCACCAACGGCACCGCGGTGCTGGGCCTGGGCGACATCGGCCCGCTGGCGGCCAAGCCGGTGATGGAAGGCAAGGGCGTGCTGTTCAAGAAGTTCGCCGGCATCGACGTGTTCGACATCGAGATCAACGAAAAGCACGACCTCGACAAGCTGGTGGACATCATCGCCGCGCTCGAGCCTACCTTTGGCGGCATCAACCTCGAGGACATCAAGGCGCCCGACTGCTTTTATGTGGAGCGCAAGCTGCGCGAGCGCATGAAGATTCCGGTCTTCCATGACGACCAGCACGGCACCGCCATCGTGGTGGGCGCGGCCATCCTGAACGGCCTGAAGGTGGTGGGCAAGGACATCAAGAAGGTCAAGCTCGTCACCTCCGGCGCGGGTGCGGCGGCACTGGCCTGCCTGGGCCTGCTGGTCAAGCTGGGCATGCCGCGCGAGAACATCTGGGTGACCGACCTGGCCGGCGTGGTGTACCAGGGCCGCACCGAGCTGATGGACGAGGACAAGATCCAGTTCGCGCAGAAAACCGACGCGCGCACCCTGAGCGACGTGATCCAGGGCGCCGATGTGTTCCTGGGCCTGTCGGCCGGCGGCGTGCTCAAGGCCGAGATGGTCAAGACCATGGGCCCGCAGCCGCTGATCCTGGCGCTGGCCAACCCCAACCCCGAGATCGTGCCCGACGAGGCCAAGGCCGCGCGGCCCGACTGCATCGTGGCCACCGGCCGCACCGACTATCCGAACCAGGTCAACAACGTCCTGTGCTTTCCGTACATCTTCCGCGGGGCACTGGACAGCGGGGCCACCACCATCACGGACGCGATGGAGATCGCCGCAGTGCATGCCATCGCCGAACTGGCGCAGGCCGAGCAAAGCGAGGTGGTGGCCGCGGCCTACGCGGGTGAGAAGCTGGCCTTCGGCCCCGAGTACCTGATCCCCAAGCCCTTCGATCCGCGGCTGATGATGAAGATCGCGCCGGCGGTGGCCAAGGCCGCAGCCGACAGCGGCGTGGCGCTGCGCCCGGTGGCCGACCTGGACGCCTACCGCGAGCGGCTGCAGAGCTTTGTGTACGCCTCGGGCACCACCATGAAGCCGATCTTCATGGCCGCCAAGTCCGCCAAGAAAAAGCGCGTGGCCTATGCCGAGGGCGAGGAAGAGCGCGTGCTGCGCGCCGCGCAGATCGTGGTGGACGAGCGCATCGCGCGGCCCACGCTGATCGGCCGCCCGGCCATCATCGCGCAGCGCATCGAAAAGTTCGGCCTGCGCCTGAAGGAGGGCCAGGACTACGACGTGGTCAACGTCGAGCAGGACGAGCGCTACCGCGACTTCTGGCAGACCTACCACCGCATGACCGAGCGCAAGGGCGTCACCGCTCAGATGGCCAAGATCGAGATGCGCCGGCGCCTGACGCTGATCGGCTCGATGTTGCTGCACAAGGGCGACGCGGACGGCATGATCTGCGGCACCTGGGGCAGCACCGCGATGCACCTGCACTACATCGACCAGGTGATCGGCAAGCGCGCCGGCGGCAGCCCCAGCACCGCGCTGGACATGCCGATTTATGCCTGCATGAACGGGCTGATGCTGCCCGGGCGCCAGGTGTTCCTGGTGGACACCCACGTCAACTACGACCCCAGCGCCGAAGAGCTGACCGAGATCACGGTGATGGCCGCCGAGGAGATGGTGCGCTTTGGCATCCAGCCTAAGGTAGCGCTGCTGAGCCACTCCAACTTTGGCAGCAGCAACCAGCCCAGCGCAGTGAAGATGCGCCGCACGCTCGAGCTGCTGCGCGCCGAAGCCCCGTGGCTGGAGGTGGACGGCGAAATGCACGGCGACATCGCGCTGGACGGCGAGGCGCGCCAGGCCCTGATGCCCAACAGCACCCTGGCCGGCGACGCCAACTTGTTGGTGTGCCCCAACATCGATGCCGCCAACATCGCCTACAACCTGCTCAAGACGGCCGCCGGCGGCAACATCGCCATCGGCCCGGTGCTGCTGGGTGCCGCCAAGCCGGTGCATGTGCTGACCCCCAGCACCACGGTGCGCCGCATCGTCAACATGACCGCCCTGACGGTGGCCGACGCCAACGCCGGGCGCTGAGGCCCGCACACCAAGTTCGTTGTCCTACAATGGCTTCGGTCTGAGTGGGCGCAAACTTAAGGTTGATGCGGCGGGGTAATTCCCCCGCAGGCGACTGCTCCATTGGCGGGCTTTGGCTTGCGCGCCGAGGCCGAATCTGTGACACTACGCCCTTCGAAATTTCGGGTTTACCCGGGGTTTCGTTGGTGTCGGAATCTCCAAGGAAGCGTCGGCCACCGTAGCCGGCCCTCAAGCATGCCGCTTGGTACCGCTAAAGAGTTTGTGCTCACTAGCCTGTTGGCGGTGGCATGGGCCCTCAGCGGTGATCCAGTCTCCGCCCGGACGCCCCGTTTATCGGACGAGGTGACCCAGGTGGCCCTGGCCGAGCTACCGCCTCAGGGTCGTGCCACCTACCGGCTGATCCGCCAGGGCGGACCGTTTCCCTACGAGAAAGACGGCACGGTGTTTCACAACCGTGAGCGGCTGCTGCCGCTGCATCCGCGGGGCCATTACCGTGAATACACCGTGCTGACGCCCGGTTCGAAAGACCGGGGTGCCCGCCGCATCGTTTGCGGCGGACCGCCAACGATTCCGGACACCTGCTATTACACCGCCGACCACTACGCCAGCTTCCGCCGCATCGTGGAGTGACAGCGAATGAAACGTGATCTGTTCTTGAATATGGAGAAAGAGCCCACCGCGGACGCGCCCCTGCGCACCGTGCGGCCCAATATCGTGCAGTCGATCCGCGCGTTCCGCGTGCACGACCTGCAGGAGGCCGCCCAGCAACTGGGCCACCACTTTCTGTACGCCAACCTGTCCAGCGCGCAAAGCAAGCAGGACGTGCTGGACCTGATCGCCCAGCAGTTCACCTTTCCAGCGCACTTCGGCAAGAACTTCGACGCGCTGTACGACTGCATGACCGACCCGCTGCACAAATCGGGCCCGCAGCCCGGCTTTGTGATCGTGCTCGAGCAGATCCCGGCCCACGCCAAGTTCGACAAGGAGGCGCGCGAGCAGCTGCTCGACATCTTCCGCGACGCGGCCGACTTCTGGGCCGAAAGGAAGATACCGTTCCGGTGCTTCTATTCTTTTCTGTAGCCCGTTCTGCACAAGCTGGTCAAGCAGAACGGGCGAACGAGACCAAGGACGGCAAGGACGCCGGCTCCGACATCGCCCCCGAGGGCGAGAAGATGCCCACCGACAAGCTGCTCGACGTGTCGCCCCTGGCGCTGCGCATGAGCAGCCCGTTCAACGCGGGCTACTGGCTCACGGCCGCCTGAGCCAGCGCCAGGTACTCCGCCACCGGCACTTCTTCGGCACGGCGCTGCAGGTCAAAACCGGGCGCCGCATCGGTCGCCATCCCGCGCATCTCCAGCCAGCGCCCCAGCGTGTGGCGCAGCAGCTTGCGCCGCTGGCTGAAAGCCACCTGCACCAGCTCCTGCAGCAGCAGAAAGTCCACCACCGCCGGTGAGGCGCACGGCACCATCCGCACCACTGCGCTGTCCACCCGCGGCGGCGGATCGAAGCTCCCGGGCGGCACCGCCAGCACGTTTTCCATCTCGTAGCGCCACTGCAGCATCACCGACAAGCGCCCGTAGTCGGCGGTGGCGGGTGCGGCCACCATGCGGTCGATCACCTCTTTTTGCAGCATGAAGTGCTGGTCTTCGATCACCGCCGCATGCTCCAGCAGGTGAAACAAGATCGGCGTGGAGATGTTGTAGGGCAGGTTGCCCACCACACGCAACCGGCCCTGCGGCGCCATCGGCGATGACAGCCGCGCCGCCAGCGCGCTGAAGTCCACCCGCAGCACATCGGATTCAATCACCTCCAGCTGCGCGTGGGCGCGCAGGCGCGCAGCCAGGTCGCGGTCGAGCTCGATCACAGTCAGGTGGCCCAGCCGCTCGACCAGAGGCTGTGTCAGCGCCGCCAGGCCCGGGCCGATCTCGACCATGGCCTGGCCCGGGCGCGGCGCGATCTCGCGCACGATCGCATCGATGATGGCGCTGTCAGCCAGGAAATGCTGGCCAAAGCGCTTGCGTGCGATGTGCGGCCGCGTCACTGCGGCGGCTCGCGCAGCTGCACGAAGGCGCGGTCGCGCACCTCGCGCACCCAGTTGGCGTAGACCTCGTCCAGCTTGCGCTCGCGCACCGCACCGCGCACCAGATCGCGCTGCTCGCGCTGCGACAGTTGCGCCTCGCGCCGCTCCATCACCTGCACCAGGTGCAGGCCAAAGCGCGATGCAAACGGCTCGGACAGATCACCGGGCCGCAGGTCGGCCATCACCGCCTCGAACTCGGGCACGAACTGGCCCGGGCTGGCCCAGCCC
>JBJTCL010000108.1:0-15851 GCA_046091865.1 Burkholderiaceae bacterium
TCTGACGCTGCTGCCTGCGCCGCATCCGGTGGAGTTCCGCGGCAGCCGCGTGGCGGCCGGGCTGCTGCGCCTGGGCGGCTGGCGAGTGCACTTTCAGGGTTTGCCGGCGCTGCAGGGCGTGGCCATCGTCTATCCGCACACCAGCAACTGGGACTTCATCGTGATGATCCTGGCCAAGTGGGCCATGGGGGTGCCGGTGCAGTTTTGGGGCAAGGACGCGCTGTTTCGCATTCCGCTGTTTGGCCGCTGGCTGCGCTGGCTGGGCGGGGTGCCGGTGGCGCGCACCAGTGCGCAGGGAACCATTGCCAGTGCTGTGGCGCACTTTGAAGCCTGCAAGGCCGCGGGTAGCTACTGCTGGGTGGGGCTGGCGCCTGAGGGCACCCGCAAGGCCCTGCCGGGCCTGCGCAGCGGCTTCTACCGCACGGCGGTGGGGGCCGATGTGCCGCTGGCGGTGGTGGCGCTGGACTATGGCCGCAAGCAGGTGCGGGTGGAGGACTTCGTGTACCTGAGCGGCAACGAAGCAGCCGACCTGCCGTTTGTGGCGGCACTGTTGCAGGGAACCCAAGGCAAGCGGCCCGCTGAGGCGTCGCCGGTGCGTCTGCTTGACCGTTCCGTGGCTCGGACGGATACCATTGTCAAATGAACATGACATCCGATCCGGTCCGCCCCATGAACGCGCCTGCCACTGCCAGCACTGCCAGCACCGCCGCCGCGCCCCTGAAGGCCGACCCGGCCGCCGTGCGCGAGTACCTGCTGGGGCTGCAGGCCCGCATCACCGACGCCATCCATGCCATCGACGGCACCGACTTCGTGGCCGACGCCTGGACCAAGCCCGCCGGCGAGATGCTGCAGGGCAACGGCCTGACCAAGATCCTGGAGGGCGGTCCGGTGTTCGAGCGCGCCGGCTGTGGCTTCTCGCATGTGAAGGGCCCCAAGCTGCCGCCGTCGGCCACGCAGCACCGGCCCGAACTGGCCGGCGCGCCGTTTGAGGCGATGGGCGTGTCGCTGGTGTTCCATCCTCGCAACCCCTACGTGCCCACGGTGCACATGAACGTGCGCATGCTGGCGGCCACCGTGCCGGGGCAGGCGCCGGTGTGCTGGTTTGGCGGCGGCATGGACCTCACCCCGTATTACGGGTTCGACGACGACGCCACCCACTTTCATCGCACCTGCCGCGACGCGCTGGCACCGTTCGGCGACGACAAGTACCCGCGCTTCAAGAAGTGGTGCGACGAGTACTTCTTCCTCAAGCACCGCAACGAGCCGCGTGGTGTGGGCGGTGTGTTTTTCGATGATTTCTCCGAGGGCGGACAGGATCAGGCGTTTGCGATGCTGCGCAGCGTGGGCGATGCCTTCCTGAACGCCTACCTGCCCATCGTGCAGCGCCGCAAGGACACCGCCTATGGCGAGCGCGAGCGCGGCTTTCAGCTCTACCGGCGCGGGCGCTATGTGGAGTTCAACCTGGTGTGGGACCGCGGCACGCACTTCGGCCTGCAGTCGGGCGGCCGCACCGAATCCATCCTGCTGTCGATGCCGCCGATGGCCAGTTGGGCTTACCAGCAACGGCCCGAGCCGGGCTCGGCGGAAGACGCGCTGTACACCCGCTACCTGGTGCCGCGGGACTGGGCCTGAGCGCATGCCCATGGGAGCCGCGTGAGCGAACCCGCCGGTCCCCCGGGGGCCGAGCGCATCGGCCTGTACGGCGGCGCGTTCGATCCTCCCCACGCCGCGCATCTGGCGGTGGCGCGTGCGGCGATTGGCCAACTGGCGCTCGATCGATTGATCATCGTGCCCACCGGTGACGCCTGGCACAAGGCGCAGGCGCTAAGCCCGGCGGTGCACCGCATGGCCATGGCGCAGGCGGCCTTTGCGGATCTGCCGCAGGCGCAGGTGGACGATCGCGAAACCCGACGCAGCGGCCCGAGCTACACGATCGACACCGTGCGTGAACTGCAGGCGGCGCATCCTGCAGCCCAATGGTTTTTGGTGATCGGTGCCGACCAGGCCGCCGGCTTTCCCGGCTGGAAAGACTGGCAAACCCTGCTGGACCTGACCACAGTGGCGGTGGCCCCGCGCGGCGGCATCGATGCGGCCCTGCAGCCGGCCGACGTGGAAGCCCTGCTTGCCCCCGAACGCTGGAACGGCCACGCGGTGCAAGCGCTGAAGATGCAGGCGTGGCCGCACAGCGCCACCTCGGTGCGCGAGCAGCTAGCCGCCGGCGCGCGTGTGACCGGTCTGCCACCCGGATGCGTGCCCGAGCCGGTGGCACGCTATATTGAGCGCCATCACCTTTACTCCCCGACCTGATGACCACCGAATCCACCGCCAAGAAGGACATCCAGAAGCTGCAACGCGCCATCGTGGAGGGCCTTGAGGACGTCAAGGCGCAGGACATCCAGGTGTTCCACACCGAGCACCTGTCGCCGCTGTTTGAGCGCGTGGTGGTGGCCTCGGGCACCTCGAACCGCCAGACCAAGGCGCTGGCCGCCAGCGTGCGCGATGCGGTGCGTGAAGCCGGCTTTGACAAGCCGCGGGTGGAAGGCGAAGACAACGGCGAATGGATCATCGTGGACTGCGGCGCCGCCGTGGCGCACATCATGCAGCCCGCCATCCGCCAGTACTACCACCTGGAAGAAATCTGGGGCGAGAAGCCGGTGCGACTGCGTCTGGGCGCCCCCAAACCCGCCGCCAGCCGCGCCGCCGCATCGGCCGCCGAGACGCGCGAGCGCGAGGCGCGCACACGCTCGGCGCGCGAGAAGGCACAGGGCCCCAACCTCAAGCGCAGCAGCGCCGCCAAGGTGGCCGAGCGCTCTGCGCAACGTGCCGCGCAGGCCGAGGCCGAACTGGCCGAGAAGTCGTCCCGATCCGGCAGGTCCGCCAAGGCGGCCAAAGCCGCGAAAGCGACGAGTGCGTCCAAAGCACAAGCGCCCGCGGCTGCAGCCAGGCCTGCGAGCAAGGCCGCAGCCAAGCCGGCTGCCAAGGCGAGCGCCAAAGCGGCGTCAGGATCGCCCGCCAAACCCTCAGCAGGGCGATCTGCTGCCAAGCCCGCAAGGCGGTCGTCTGCGAAGCCGGCAGGGCGGTCTGCCACTTCGGCGGCTGCACCGCGCACGCGCAAGCCCTCGGGCGCATGAAGCTGCGGGTGGTGGCGGTCGGGCAGCGTGTGCCCGCGTGGGCGCAGACCGCCTGGGACGATTACGCCAAACGCTTCCCGCCCGAACTTGGCATCGAGTTGCGCGCCGTCAAGACCGAACCGCGCGCGTCCAAATCACTGGAGAGCCTGTACGCCGCCGAGCGCAGCCGCATCGAGGCGGCGATTCCGCGTGGCAGCCGCATGGTGGTGCTCGATGAGCGCGGTGATGCGCTCACGACGATGGCCCTGGCCCAGCGCTTGCGCCAGTGGCAACAGTCGGGCGACGATGTGGCGCTGGTGATCGGCGGCCCCGACGGTCTAGACCCGGCGCTCAAGGCGGCCGCGCACGAGCGTATCCGCTTGTCTGACCTGACGCTGCCGCACGCGATGGTGCGGGTGCTGCTGGTCGAGCAGCTCTACCGCGCGTGGTCTGTCAACGCCCATCATCCCTACCACCGAGAGTAGAGGCAGGCACCGTCCATGTCCCCCGTGTTGCCCATGCCTCGCCATCGCCCTGCGTTTGTGTACCTTGCATCGCAAAGCCCGCGGCGGCGCCAGTTGCTCGAGCAACTGGGCGTGGCCCACCAGCTGTTGCTGCCCGACGCCGACGAGGACGCCGAGTCGCTGGAGGCTGCGCAGGCGGGTGAATCGCCGCGCGCCTATGTGCAGCGAGTGACCGCGCTCAAGCTCGACGCGGCTCTGGCCCGCCTGCAGCGGCGCGGGCTGCCGAAGGCGCCGGTGCTGTGCTCGGACACCACCGTGGCGCGCGGCCGTATCGTCTATGGCAAGCCGGCCGATGCGGCCGATGCACGCCGCATGCTGCGCGAACTGGGTGGCACCACGCACCGCGTGCTGACCGCCGTGGCCCTGCAGTGGGACGATCACCGGGCCGGCGTGGTGCAGGTGTCGCAGGTGTGCTTTGCTGCGCTGAGCGACGCCGAGATCCACCGCTATGTGGCCACAGGGGAGCCCATGGGCAAGGCCGGTGCCTATGCGATCCAGGGTCGGGCGGCCGCCTTTGTCGAGCACATCAGCGGCAGCCACTCGGGCATCATGGGCCTGCCCCTGCACGAGACGGCACAGTTGCTGCGCCGCGCGGGCTTCACAATCTGACCCATGCAGCAGGACATCCTGATCAACTGGTCGCCCCAGGAAACGCGCGTGGCAGTGGTCGAGCACGGCGCGGTGCAGGAACTGCACGTCGAGCGCACGCTCGAACGCGGCTTGGTGGGCAACATCTATCTGGGAAAGGTGGCGCGGGTGCTGCCGGGCATGCAGTCGGCCTTCATCGACATCGGTCTGGAGCGGGCCGCCTTTTTGCATGTGGCGGATGTGTGGCAGCGGCAGCCCGACGGCGAGCCGCCTTCGCTGGCGCGCAGCGGCCAGCCGCAGGTGGCCATCGAGAAGCAGGTGTTCGAGGGCCAGGTGCTGATGGTGCAGGTGATCAAGGACCCGATCGGCACCAAAGGCGCGCGCCTGTCCACGCAGATCAGTCTGGCCGGCCGCTTTCTGGTGTTTCTGCCGCAGGACGACCATGTGGGCGTGTCGCAAAAGATCCCGCCAGAGCAGCGCGACGCCTTGCGCCAACGACTGCAGGCCCTGGTGGGCGAGCAGGGCGGTGGCTTCATCCTGCGCACCAATGCCGAGGACGCCAGCGACGCCGAGCTGGCCGAGGACATCGCCTACCTGCGCAAGGCCTGGGCGCGCACACGCGAGGTGGCGGCCACGCTGCCGCCGAAATCGCTGCTGCACCAAGACCTGAGCCTGCTGCAGCGGGTGCTGCGCGACATCGCCGCCGAACACACCCACAGCATCCGCATCGACTCGCGCGAGCAGTTCGAGGCCTTGCGTGCCTTCGGGCAGGAGTTCATGCCAGCGGCAGCCGCCAAGTTGCAGCTGTACAAGGGCGAGCGGCCGATCTTTGACCTGTACTCGATCGACGAAGAGATTGCACGGGCGCTGGGCCGCCGCGTCGACCTGAAGTCGGGCGGCTATCTCATCATCGACCAGACCGAAGCGCTGACCACCGTGGATGTGAACACCGGCGGCTTCGTGGGTGCGCGCAATTTCGACGACACCATCTTCAAGACCAACCTGGAAGCGGCCGGCGCGATGGCCCGCCAGCTGCGACTGCGCAATCTGGGCGGCATCGTGATCGCCGACTTCATCGACATGGCGCGCGAAGACCACCGCGAGGCGGTGCTGGCCGAACTGCGCAAGCAGCTGGCCCGCGACCGGGTGAAGACGATGGCCGGCGGCTTTTCGCAACTGGGCCTGGTGGAGATGACGCGCAAGCGCACCCGCGAATCGCTGGCGCATCTGCTGTGCGAGCCTTGCGCCGCCTGCGAGGGCAAGGGCAGCGTGAAGACGGCACGCAGCGTGGCCTACGACATCCTGCGAGAGATCCTGCGCGAGGCGCGGCAATTCAATCCGCGCGAATTCCGCGTGGTCGCCGCACCGCAGGTGATCGAGCTGTTCCTGGACGAGGAAAGCCAGCATCTGGCAGGCCTGTCGGACTTCATCGGCAAGCCGATTTCGCTGCAAAGCGAGACCGCGATGGGGCAGGAGCACTACGATATCGTGCTGCTGTGAGCATGACCACACCCCAGCCAGGCGACGCTTCTGTCACCGCTGCTTCTGGCGCGGCCGCTCAGCAGCCGCAACCTGCGGGCTCGGTGCTGCAGCGCCTAGCGCGGCTGCGGCCCTTTGCGCAAGGTGCGGGCAAGGCGGCGTGGGTGGTGCTGGCGGCCACCCTGGTGAGCGCAGCCACCGAGCCGGCCATCCCGGGCCTGATGAAGCTGCTGCTGGATCACGGCTTTCAGGCGGGCGGCGTGGACCTGTGGATGATCCCGGTGGCGCTGATCGGGCTGTTTGCCGTTCGGGGTGGTGCCACGTTCACCGCCCAGTACGCGATGTCGTGGGCATCGAACCTGGTCATGCTGAACCTGCGGCGGCAGCTGTTTGCCACCCTGCAAGCCGCGCCGGTGTCGCTGTTCGCGCGCCACTCGGCCAGCAGCCTGAGCAACACCGTGGTGTACGAGATCAACACCGGCATGCAGATGCTGGTGGGGGCGCTGTTCGGAGTTCTGCGCGATTCCCTCACCCTGCTGGCGTTGATGGCCTATTTGCTCTGGACCAACTGGAAGCTCACGCTGATCGTGCTGCTGGTGTTCCCGGGGGTTGCGTGGATCATGAAGGTGTTTTCGCGCCGGATGTACCGCATCACGCTGGCCAGCCAGAAGGCCACCGACGAGCTGGCGTATGTGGTCGAAGAAAACGCCCTGGCCCACCGCGTGGTGCGGCTTCATCAGGCGCAGGTGGCACAGCAGTCGCGGTTTGAGGCGCTCAGCGTGGCCCTGCGCCGCCTGTCGATCAAGACCACGGCCGCTGCGGCAGCCACCACGCCACTGACGCAGATGCTCGCGGCGGCAGCGCTGTCGGCGGTGATCTGCATCGCGCTGTGGCAAAGCGCGGATGGCGAGATCACGGTGGGCGGGTTTGCGGCCTTCGTCACCGGCATGCTGATGCTGGTGGCACCCATCCGGCACCTGTCGGACGCCGCATCGCCCATCACCCGGGGCCTGGCGGCGGTGGAACGGGCGCTGGTGTTGATGGACGCGACGCCGGCTGAGAGCGGCGGAACGCATGCGGTACAGCGGGCGCGCGGCGACATCTGCTTCGAGCAGGTGACGGTGCGCTACGACAACGCCACCGCCGATGCGCTCAACGGCTTTTCGCTGGACATCGCCAGCGGGCACACCGTGGCGCTGGTGGGCGGCTCGGGCTCGGGCAAGACCACTGCGGCCAATCTGCTGCCGCGCTTTGTGCACCCCAGCGCCGGGCGGGTGCTGCTGGACGGAGTGGACCTGGCGCACTGGGACCTGGCGGCGCTGCGTCGGCAACTGGCCTACGTGAGCCAGGATGTGGTCATGTTCAACGACAGCATCGCGGCCAACGTGGCGCTGGGCGAGGCGCCTGATCGCGAGCGGGTGCGCCAGGCCCTGCAGGCGGCCAACCTGTGGGAATTCGTGGAGCAGCTGCCGCACGGCATGGACACGCTGGCGGGCCACAACGCATCGCAACTGTCGGGCGGCCAGCGGCAGCGTCTGGCGATCGCACGTGCCCTTTACAAGGATGCTCCGGTGCTCATCCTCGATGAGGCCACATCGGCACTCGATGCAGCATCCGAGCAGGCGGTCAAGCAGGCGCTCACGCGACTAATGGCAGGGCGCACCACGCTGGTGATCGCGCACCGTCTGTCGACCATTCAGGATGCCGATCGCATCGTCGTGATGCAGGCCGGCCGCGTGGCCGAAAGCGGCACCCATGCAAAGCTGATGGCGGCCAACGGGCTGTACAGCAGCCTGGCCCGGCTGGGGCAGCTCGATGCCGCGCCCCCGGCGCCAGCCGAATCGGCCGAACAGATGCGCGATACTTCGGCGTGTTGAAATTCAGCAGACGTCATTGGCTGGCGGGCGCCTCCTCCGCCGGGGCTTGCGCCGCACTTCCGGGCTGGGTGCATGCGCAGTTCCGCGTCGAGGTGGCCGGGGTGGGCATGACGCAGGTGCCGGTTGCGGTCACGCCGATTCGCGGCGACGAGTCGGCTCCGCAAAAAATCGCCGCTATCGTGGCCGCCGATCTGGAGCGAAGCGGGCAGTTTCGTCCGGTGGATGCGGCCGGTGCCGCGCTGGACGAGACCTCGCGGCCCGATCTGTCGGCCTGGCGGCAGCGCCGCGCCGATGCATTGGTCAGCGGCAGCACCCCGCGACTGGCCGACGGCCGCTTTGATGTGCGCTTTCGCCTGTGGGATGTGGTGGGCGGGAAGGACCTGGGCGGCCAAAGCTATGTGGTCGTACCTGCTGATCTGCGTCTGGTGGCGCACCGCATCGCCGACCACGTGTACGAAAAGCTCACCGGCGACAAGGGCGTGTTTTCCACCCGCATTGCCTACGTCACCAAGACCGCGCAACGCCACAGCCTGTGGGTGGCCGACTCGGACGGCGAGAACGCACAGGCGGCCCTCAGCAGCCCCGAGCCCATCATTTCGCCGGCGTGGTCGCCCAACGGCGGACAACTGGCCTATGTGTCGTTCGAGTCGCGCAAGCCGGTGGTCTACACGCACGAGATTGCGACGGGGCGGCGGCGGCTGATCGCCAACTTCCGCGGCTCCAACAGCGCGCCGGCCTGGTCGCCGGACGGGCGATCGCTGGCGGTCACGCTCAGCCGTGATGGCGGGTCGCAGCTGTACCGCATCGACGCCAATGGCGGCGAGCCGCAACGCCTGACGCAAAGCGCCAGCATTGACACCGAGCCGGTGTTCTCGCCGGATGGTCAGCACCTGTACTTCGTGAGCGACCGCGGTGGCGCGCCGCAGGTGTATCGCATGCCCGCCGGCGGCGGCAACGCCGAGCGCGTGACCTTCAATGGCAGCTACAACATCTCGCCGGCCATCAGCCCCGACGGACGCTGGCTGGCCTATGTGTCGCGCAATGGAGGGGCCTTCAAGCTGCAGCTGATGGAACTTGCCAGCGCCAACGTGACGACGCTGACCGACACCACCGCGGATGAAAGCCCCAGTTTCGCACCCAACAGCCGGCTGTTGATGTACGCCACCGTGGCCCAGGGCCGCGAGGCGCTGATGACCCCCACGCTGGATGGCCGCATCAAGGCGCGTCTGGCGGGGCAGGGCGGCGACATCCGCGAGCCCGATTGGGGACCGTATTCCAAATGACCCGCTGTCAGGCGAACCCTTGACCGTCGTCTGCCTCAAAGCCAAGCACACATCGTTCGGAGAAGTCTTGATGAATCCTCGTCTCGCCCATGTTCTTGCCGCTGCCTTCGTGGCGGCGTTGCTGGCAGGTTGTGCGTCGGATGTGAAGCTCGATGACGTTCTGGTGGAAGACCGCGGCGGCGTGGCCACCGCGCCCGCGGCAGGTGCCGGGCAGGGGGCGAACGCCGGGGCGGCGGGCGGCGCCGGCAGTGCCGGTGCGCGCAGCGGCGTGGCCCCGGTGGACCTGGGCACCAGTGCGGGGCCCGCAGCCGGCCCCACCGGCGTGGGCAAGCTCATTTACTTTGACTACGACAGCTTTGTGATCAAGCCCGAGTTCCAGGCGGTGATCGATGCGCACGCGCGCTACCTCAAGGCCGATGCCAAGCGGCGCATCGCCATCGAGGGCCACACCGACGAGCGCGGCGGCCGTGAATACAACCTGGCCCTGGGTCAAAAGCGCGCTGAGGCCGTGCGTCGCGCGCTGGGCCTGCTGGGCGTTGCCGACGGCCAGATGGAGGCGGTGAGCTTCGGCAAGGAAAAGCCGGCGGCCACGGGCAGTGACGAGACCGCCCTGGCGCGCAATCGCCGGGCTGAACTGGTGTACCGCTGAGGCAGAGCCGGAGCCGGATGATGCGTGCGTGGCTTGCCTCGATGTGCGTGGTGATGCTGGGCCTGAGCGCGCCCGTGCAGGCCAGCCTGTTTGACGATACCGAGGCGCGCAAGGCCATTCTGGAGTTGCGTCAGCGGGTGGAGGCCAACCGCCAGGCGGCCGAGGCGCAGCGTCAGGCGTCTGAGGCCGCCACGCAAAAGGCCATCGAAGAACTGCGCCAGCGCATCCCCGACGAAATGGCGCCGCTGCGACGCAGCGTGCTGGAACTGCAAAACCAGATCGAGCTGCTGCGCTCCGAACTGGCCGCCTTGCGCGGCCAAAACGAACAACTGACCCGGCTGCTGTCCGAAATGCAGCAACGTCAAAAAGATCTGGCTGCAGGCCTTGAGAACCGCCTGTCGTCGGTGGACGACCGCTTCAAGCGTTTCGAGCCGGTGAAGGTGACGCTCGATGGCATGGAGTTCACCGCCGACCCGGCCGAGAAGCGCGACTTCGACGCTGCCATCGCGCTGTTTCGGCAGGGCAACTTTGCCGCGGCGGCGGCGGCTTTCTCGGGCTTTGTGGGGCGCCATCCCGCCAGCGGCTACCTGGGCTCGGCGCAGTTCTGGCTGGGTAGCGCGCATTACGCATCGCGCGAGTACCGCGAGGCCATGGCCAGCTTTCGCGCGCTGGTGGCACGCGACCCCAATCACCAGCGGGTGCCCGAGGCCTTGCTGGCGGTGGCCAACTGCCAGATCGAACTGAAGGACAATCGGGCTGCGCGCAAGACGCTTGAAGACTTGATGCGCGACCATTCCAAGACCGAGGCGGCTGCGGCCGCCCGCGAGCGGCTTGCCCGGCTGCGTTGACGTTCACTGCCCCCGTGCGGGGCGCGGTGGTCAGCCCCACGGTGCCGGCGGCGCTGCCCACGACACTGTTTCATGACCGAAGCCGAACTGCGAAGCCTCACCACCCAGGTGCTGTGGGGCGCTTTCTTCCTCTCCGCCATCCTGGGCGCCATCGCCCAGCGCACGCATTTCTGCACCATGGGCGCGGTCAGCGACATCGTCAACATGGGCGACTGGAACCGCATGCGCCAGTGGGGCTTGGCCATCGGCGTGGGCGTGATCGGCTTCGGCGTCATGGCCTATGTGGGTGCGATCGATCCGGCCAAGACGCTGTACGGCGGTTCGCGCTGGCTGTGGCTGTCGGCGCTGCTGGGCGGTCTGATGTTCGGCTTTGGCATGGTGCTGGCTTCGGGTTGCGGCAACAAGACGCTGGTGCGTATCGGCGCGGGCAGCCTCAAGTCGCTGGTGGTGTTCCTGGTGATGGCGATCGCGTCGTTTGCCACGCTCAAGGGCGTGACGGCGGTGGCGCGTGTGGCCACGGTGGACAAGGTGACGGTGGACCTGTCCGGCACGGCGTCACTGGGCGGGCTGCTGGCGCATGCCGGCCTGCTGGACGCACGCGCAGCCCTGCTGTGGCCCGCGCTGCTGCTGGGTGGTGCGCTGGTGCTGTGGGCGCTGGCCAGCCGTGACTTCCGCCGCGGCGAGCATCTGCTGGCGGGTTTCGGTATTGGCGGCGTGCTGGTGGCGATGTGGTGGCTCAGCGGCTCTTTCGGCCATGTGGCCGAGCACCCGGTCACGCTGGAAGAGGTTTATGTCGCGACCAACTCGGGGCGTGCCGAGGCGCTGACCTTCACCGCGCCGGTGGCACACACCGTAGACTGGCTGATCCTGTTCAGTGATCGCAGCAAGGTCATCACCTTTGGGGTGGCGTCGGTGTTCGGCGTCATCGCGGGTGCGGCGGCCATGGCGCTGTCCACCTGCAGCTTTCGCTGGGAAGGCTTTGGCAGCGTTGAAGATCTGGGCAACCACCTGGCGGGCGGTGTGCTCATGGGGGTGGGCGGCGTGACCGCGCTGGGCTGCACCGTGGGGCAGGGCCTGAGCGGCATCTCCACCCTAAGCCTGAACAGTTTCGTGGCGCTGCCAGCCATCATCGCGGGCGCGTGGCTGGGCCTGCGCTACCAGATGTGGCGCCTGGAGCGCATGGCGTGACGCTGCCGGCGGGGCCTGCAGCGCTGCATGAGTTGCAAGCCGTGGACGCTTCTTTGCCCCTGCCCTTGCCTGACACCGATGAAGAGCGCCGCTTTGGTGGCCTGAACCGCCTGTACGGTGTGCCGGGCGCCGCGCGCATCCGCGCCGCGCATGTGGCGGTGGTGGGCATCGGCGGTGTGGGCTCGTGGACGGCCGAGGCCCTGGCGCGCAGCGGTGTGGCGCGCCTTACGCTGATCGACCTGGACCATGTGGCCGAGTCCAACATCAACCGCCAGGTGCACGCACTGGATGCCACGCTGGGGCAAGCCAAGGTGCTGGCCATGCGCGAACGCATCGTGCAGATTCATCCGCACTGCCAGGTGGATGCGGTGGAGGAATTCATCACCCCCGACAACCTGGCAAGCCTGCTGCCTGCCGATACCGACGCCCTGATCGACGCCTGCGATCAGGTGGTGGCCAAGGCGGCGATGGCCGCATGGGCACGCGCGCGCGGCATGGTGTTCATCAGCGTGGGCGCAGCGGGCGGCAAGCGCCATGCGCAGGCGGTGGAGGTGGCCGATCTGGCGCACTGCACCCACGATCCGCTGCTGGCGCAAGTGAGATATCGGCTGCGCAAGCACCACGGCGCCCCGCGCGAGGGCAAGCCCATCGGTGTGACCTGCGTGTTCAGCCGCGAGGCGGTGGCGCCGCCCGATCCGTCGTGCAACATCGATGGCGACGGCTCGCTCAGTTGCCACGGTTACGGCTCGGTGGCGAGCGTCACGGCCACCTTCGGTCTGTGCGCCGCCGGCTGGGTGATCGACCAATTGGCCAGCGGGACGAAGCGGCCAAAACACACGCTATAATTCGAGGCTTTGCAGAGTGGCGCAAACGCTCCACGCGGCAAATGGTTCGGGACGTTAGCTCAGTTGGTAGAGCAGCGGACTTTTAATCCGTTGGTCACAAGTTCGAATCTTGTACGTCCTACCACGAATCGCTCAGGCCGGCAGGTGTCACCTGCCGGCCTTTTTCTTTGGGCCAGCGCTGGCATGATGTCGCCCGCATGCTGATCTTCGCCTCCACCGTCTTTCTCTCAGCCTTCCTGCTGTTCCAGATTCAGCCCATCGTGGCCAAGATGATCCTGCCGTGGTTCGGCGGGAGCTCATCGGTCTGGAGCATCTGCATGGTGTTCTTCCAGGCCGAACTGCTGCTGGGCTATGCCTATGTGCACTGGATGCACGCCCGCCTGTCGCTGCGCCAGCAGTGGGCGGTGCATTCGGGGCTGCTGCTGCTTACGCTGCTCACGCTGCCGGTGGTGGCCAATCCGCAGTGGCGCGAACTGGCCGCGTCTTCACCCAGCCTGGGTGTGCTGGGCGTGCTGGCTGCCACCGTGGGCGCGCCTTACCTGCTGCTGTCGACCACCGGCCCGCTGATGCAGGCCTGGTATGCGCAGCGCAGCCTGCATCTGTCGGGGGCCCAGCCTTACCGCCTGTATGCGTTGTCCAACCTGGCGTCGATGCTGGCCCTGCTGTCGTACCCGGTGGTGGTGGAGCCGTTCCTGACGGTGAAGACGCAAGGCTGGTTGTGGTCGGGTGTGTACGTGGGTTTTGTGGCCTGCTGCCTGGCCGCGGCGTGGAGCATCCGCAACGCAGGTGCAGGCTGGGCACGCAGTGGGCACAGTGCCGACACGGCGTCGGCGTCTGCATCCGGCGCGGCCACCGCAGCCACCGTATCTGCGCCGCGCTGGGCCGACTGCCTGCTGTGGGTCGGTCTGGCGGCCAGTGCGTCCGTCCTGCTGCTGGCCATCACCCGGCACCTCACGCAGGACGTGGCGCCGGTGCCCTTCCTGTGGGTGGTGCCGCTGAGCCTGTACCTGCTGAGCTTCATCCTGTGCTTTGACGCGCCGCGCTACTACGCACGGCGCTGGTTCCTGGCGGCGCTGCCGCTGGCATTTGCGGCGGTGGACCATGTGCTGCACCACAGCGCCAACGTGCCCTGGATGATTGCCCTGCTGTGCAGCGCGCTGTTCGTGTTCTGCATGGTCTGCCACGGCGAACTGGTGCGCCGCAAGCCGCCGGTGGAGCACCTCACGCTGTTCTACCTGATGCTGTCCATCGGCGGTGCGTTGGGCGGACTGCTGGTGGGCCTGGTGGCGCCGGCGTTCTTCAACGCCTATTACGAAATGCCGATCGGTCTGTTCCTGTGCGCCGCCATGGTGGCGGCGGTGCTGTGGAAAGACCTGTCGCGTGTGTGGCGCATCGTGCTGCTGATCGCGCTGCTGGGCTGGGGCGCACGGCTGGTGGACCTGTCGGTGTCGTACGTCCAGGGCTATCACGCGGTGATGCGCAACTTCTACAGCCAGTTGCGGGTGCAGGATGCCAACCGCGAAGGACTCGGCACGGTGCGGCAACTGCTGCACGGACGCATCAACCATGGCGAGCAGGCGATGGCCCCCGAGCTGCGGGGCCGCGCCACCTCGTACTACTGCGAGCGATCGGGCGTGGGCCGGCTGCTGGACAGCCTGCCCGCTGGCACACTGCGGCACATCGGTGTGGTGGGCCTGGGCACGGGCACCTTGCTCACCTACGGCCGCAGCGGCGACCGCATGCGCGTGTACGAGATCAACGATCAGGTACTGGAACTGGCACGTCGCGAATTCAGCTTCATCGCCGACACACGCGCGGCCGTCACGCCGGTGCTGGGCGATGCGCGCCTGATGCTGGAGGCCGAAGCGCCGCAGGCCTTTGACGTGCTGGTGATGGACGCGTTCTCGGGCGACTCCATCCCCACGCATCTGGTCACGCTTCAGGCGATTGAGGCCTATCTGCGCCACCTCAAGCCCGACGGCGTGCTGGCGCTGCACATCTCCAACCGCTATCTGGACCTCAAGCCGGTGGTGGCTGCGGCCGCACAGCACTTTGGCAAGACCGCTCTCGACTACGACATCAACGAGCGCGCAGACGACCCGCTGTGCTTTGGCTCCACCTGGGTGCTGCTGATGTCGCCCCAGCGTGCTGCTGCGCTTCCGCCCGCGCTGGCCGAGGGCAAGCCGCTGGAGCCGCGCCCGGGCTTCCGCGCCTGGACGGATGACTTCTCGAACCTGCTGACCATCCTGAAGTAGCGCAGACGGAGGCCCCGTGAGCGACCCACGATCCACCCTAAGCCCGGCCGCGGCACCCAACCCGCGCTGGAAGCATCGCCCCGAAGGCTCCACCTGGGGCGACTTCGGACCCGACGACCAGTGCGGCCGCATGAACCTGCTGACGCCGCGCAAGGTGATGCAGGGCATGGCCGAAGTGAAGGAGGGCCTGAGCTTCAACCTGAGCCTGCCGCTTGACTTTCCGGGCGGCAATGTGCTGAACCCGCGGCGCATGCCGCCGGTGCTGCGGCCCACGGTACGCAACGGCCAGCCCAACCTCAACTACCAGATGCGCTGCATCGACCCGGCCTGCACCGACGTGGTCAGTGATGACCTGGTCATCATGCACCTGCAGTACAGCACCCAGTGGGACAGCTTTGCGCATGTGGGCTCGATGTTCGACGCCGACGGCGACGGCGTGCCCGAGCCGCTGTACTACAACGGCTTTCGCGGGGGGGTGGACGTGGTGGGGCCCGAGCGCGCCGAGGACGCAGGCATCTTCGATATCGAGCGCCTCACGCGCGGCTCGCTGCCGCGCGAGTCCACGTCCAGCGCCAAGGCCCTGGGCATCGAGAAGATGTCCGAGCGCTGCGTGCAGGGCCGTGCGGTGATGATCGACCTGCATGCCCACCTGGGCCGCGAGCGCGTGAAGGTGGACTACGACATCCTGTCGGACATCCTGCGCAAGGACGGCGTGACGGTGGAAGAGGGCGACATGGTGTGCCTGCACACCGGCTTTGCCGAACTGCTGCTTGAACTGAACAAGCAGCCCACCGCCGAGATCGTCGAGAACCACTGCGCGGTGCTGGAAGGCCGCGACCCGCGCCTGCTGCAGTGGATCACCGACAGCGGCCTGGTGGCGCTGATTGCCGACAACTATGCGGTGGAGGGCCTGCCACCCACGGCCAAGGCGGGGCCATGTGCCTCGCTGCCGCTGCACGAGCACTGCCTGTTCAAGCTGGGCGTGCACCTGGGCGAGATCTGGCACCTGACGCCGCTGGCCAACTGGCTGCGCGCGCACCAGCGCCATCGCTTTTTGCTGACCGCGCCGCCGCTGCGGCTGCCCGGTGCGATCGGGTCACCGGCGACGCCGATCGCCACGGTGTGATCAGAGTCGCGCCAACCGCTCCAGTGCGCTCTTGAGTGTTTCGTCCTTCTTGGCGAAGCAAAAGCGCACCACCCGCTGG